>NZ_JARAYQ010000520.1:0-1917 GCF_033794505.1 Streptomyces sp. MB09-01
CCAGTCCCGCCGAACCGGCCCCCACCCCGGACGGCGGTGGCGCGCCGAAGGTCGTCGCCGAAGGCGTCCCTTCATGTTCGCCCTGACCCGCTCGCCGACGACGGGCGCCGGCCGATGGCTGGCTCCACATCGTCGCCCCGCCCTCGTACGGCGCGAGCCCGAGCGTGCGCTCCTGGTGTTCCTGCGGCCGGGACGTCTTAGCCGCGGGCCGCGCCCTCGCGCTCATCGCCGACCACGCCGAGCATCACGAAGTCTGCTCCCGCCTCACCCCGCGAAGGGAAGCCGCATGACCACGCACGACCCCGAGCTGTGGGCCGGATTCGACCAGATGACCCCGGAGGATGTCGCCGGACCCGGGTGGGAGGAGCCCGTACCGCTCAACCCCCGCGGGCAGCTCCCCACGTTCCCCGTCGATGCCCTGCCCGACTGGCTCGCCGCCATGACCGCCGGGGTCGCGGAGGAAACGCAGACGCCCGTCGACCTCGCCGGGTGCCTAGCACTCGCCGTCATCGGCACGGCCGCCGGCGGGCGCCTCACCGTGAGCGTGCGCGGGCAGTGGAGCGAGCCGGTCAACCTCTACACGGCCGTCGCGATGCCGCCGGGCAGCCGCAAGAGCGCAGTGTTCGGGCTCATGGTCAAGCCGCTGCTCGCCGCCGAGAAGGCCCTCATCGAGCTCACGGCGCCGCAGCGGGCTGAGGCCGCCGCTTCCGCGCGGATCGCGAAAGCAGCTGCCGAGAGGGCTGAGAAGCTGGCGGCCAACGCGGATGCCGACAAGCTGGCAGGCCTGACCGCTCAGGCCATCTCCCTTTCCGAGGCCGCGGAGGCGGCCGTCGTCCCAGTCAAGCCGCAGCTCATCGCCGACGACACCACTGCCGAAAGCCTGACCAGCCTCCTCGCCCAGCAGGACGGACGGATCGCGATCCTGTCCCCGGAGGGAGAGATCTTCGAGATCATCGCCGGACGCTACTCTGCCGGCCCGAACATGGGGATTTTCCTCAAGGGCCACGCCGGCGACATGGCCCGCGTCAACCGCCAGGCGCGCGACCCCCAGTACATCGAGAACCCCGCCATCACCATGGGCCTGGCCATCCAGCCGGACGTCCTGGACTCCATCGGGCACATCAAGGGCGCCGACGGCCGCGGCCTGCTCGCCCGGTTCCTCTACTCCAAGCCCGAATCCCTCGTCGGCTACCGCAACCTCACCCCCGAACTCCTCAGCCCCGACACCGCCGGCACCTACGCCCAGAACCTCGGGGGCCTGGCCCTTACCCTCGCGGCCTGGACCGAAACCGCCGAACTCACCCTCACCCCTGAGGCTGACGCGGTCCTGCTGGCCTATCAGCGCGTCACGGAATCCCGCCTGCGCAAGGACGGGAGCCTCGCGCCGATCGTGAACTGGGCCAGCAAGCGCGACGGCGCCGTCGCCCGCATCGCAGGCCTCCTCCACCTCGCCGCCCACCCCGAGGACGCCTGGACGCGGCCGATCGCCGCCGCAACCATGGCCGCCGCCACCCGCCTCGGGGACTACTTCACCGCCCACGCCCTCGACGTCTTCAACGCCATGAAGGCCGACCCCGCCCAAGAAGCCGCCCACACCGTCCTGACCCACCTGACCGAGACCCGCACAGCGACCTTCACCAAGCGCGACCTCTTCCGCGCGATGCCCCGCAGCGAGTTCTCCGCTATGGGTGACCTCGACCCCGCCCTGGACCTCCTGGAGGAGCACGGTTGGATCCGCCAGCAGCCCCCACGGGCGCGTGTAGTGCTCGGACGTGGGGGCTGATGGGGGATCCAACGGTGCTCCCACAGAAGGTAACGGGCGGGACAGTGGCAACCAATACTGGCATAATGGAACCGGGGCATTGGACGACAGTGGCCGTCGTGGGGAGAGACGGGTAATTAAGACAAATTGAAATG
>NZ_JARAYQ010000521.1:0-1913 GCF_033794505.1 Streptomyces sp. MB09-01
CGCGAGAAGATCATGCACTTCGACCATGAGCGGATTCCCGAGCGGGTGGTCCATGCGCGTGGCGCCGCCGCTCACGGTGTCTTCCAGAGCTACGGCACGGCCGGCGAGGTGTCCAAGGCCGCGTTCTTGGCGAAGGACGTGGAGACGCCGGTGTTCGTGCGGTTCTCCACCGTTCTGGGCTCGCGCGGTTCGGCCGACACCGTGCGCGACACCCGCGGCTTCGCGACGAAGTTCTACACCGACGAGGGCACCTTCGACCTGGTCGGCAACAACATCCCGGTGTTCTTCATCCAGGACGCGGTCAAGTTCCCCGACATCATCCACGCCGGCAAGCCGCATCCGGACCGCGAGATCCCGCAGGCGCAGAGCGCGCACGACACGTTCTGGGACTTCGTGTCCCTGCACACCGAGGCCACCCACCACACCCTGTGGAACATGTCCGACCGCGGGATCCCGCGGTCGTTCCGGATGATGGAGGGCTTCGGCGTCCACACCTTCCGCCTGGTCAACACGGCCGGTGACACCGCTTTGGTGAAGTTCCACTGGAAGCCGAAGCTCGGCGTGCACTCCCTGGTCTGGGAGGAAGCACAGATGATCAACGGAATGGACCCCGACTTCCACCGCCGCGACCTCTTCGACGCCATCGAATCCGGCGCCTTCCCGCAATGGGAGCTCGGCATCCAGGTCTTCCCCGACACCGACGACCAGACGTTCGAGGGAATCGACCTCCTCGACCCCACCAAGATCGTGCCCGAGGAGCTCTCACCCGTGCAGCCCATCGGGCTGATGACCCTGAACGCCAACACCAAGAACTTCTTCGCCGAGACCGAGCAGGTCGCCTTCCACCCCGGCCACCTCGTCCCCGGCATCGACGTCACCGACGACCCACTGCTCGCCGGCCGGCTCTTCTCCTACCTCGACACCCAGATCAGCCGGCTCGGCGGCCCCAACTTCGGCCAGATCCCCATCAACCGGCCGCACGCCCCCGTCAACGACATGCTCCGCGACGGCCTGCACCAGAGCGCCGTCCACACGGGCGTCGCCCCCTACCGGCCCAACAGCCTCGACGGCGGCTGCCCCTTCCTCGCCGGAGCCGACACGGCCGCCTTCATCGAAACCCCCGTCACCGTCCCCGCGGCGAGCAAGGTCCGTGAGGCGCCCGCCTCGTTCTCGGACCACTTCACCCAACCGCGGCTCTTCTGGCTCAGCATGACCCCACCCGAACGCGAACACATCATCGCCGCCTACACCTTCGAACTGAGCAAGTGCTACGAACAGGCCATCAAGGAACGGACCCTGAAGGTCCTGGCGAACATCGACCCGCAGCTGTGCGAGAAGGTCGCCGAAGGCCTCGGCCTGCCGGCACCGGCGCCCACCGTTGCCCTCGCCGCGGCCGACCCCAGCCCCGCCCTCTCCCAACTGGGCCAGACCTGGCCCATCGACGGCCGTGTGGTCGGCATCGTCGCCGACACCGCCACCGACCTGGACGGCGTACGAACCGCCCGGCAGGCCGTCCTGGACGCCGGCATGGTGCCCCTCGTCATCGCCCCCACCGGCAACACCCTCGCCCCCGACGGCGACGGCGACCCGATCACCGTCCAGCGCACCTACGCCACCACCCGCTCCATCGAATTCGACGCCCTCCTGCTGGCCGGAGTACCCCAGGCCGGCGCGGACGCCTACGGCGCCCGGGACGCCAAGGCCGGCACGGCCCAGCCCCCGAAAGCCCCCGACCCGCGCGTGCTGCTGCTCGTCACCGAGGCCTACCGCCACGGCAAGGCCATCGGCGGCTGGAACGGCGCCGACCGGCTCCTCGAATCCGTCGGCATCACGGCAAACGAACCGGGCATCGCCGTCACCGACAGCAGCACCGCGGCCGTGGACGCACTCACGACGGCGCTGGCCGAGCACCG
>NZ_JARAYQ010000522.1:0-1888 GCF_033794505.1 Streptomyces sp. MB09-01
ACGGCCGGATCACCGAGTCCTCGGGGCGGCCTTGTCCGCCCGCCGGCGCCCCCGCGTACCACCCTGGTGACAGGCGGACGCGACCCCTGGTGGTAGGGAGGAATCACCTCCTGGTGGGACGACAGGGCGGCGGTCGGCGGCTACGTTGTCGCCCGTTGCGCAACGCCCATGACGGAGGATCGCCGCATGCAGACCCGTTTAGCCGATGGCCCCCGCAAGCCGGTGGCGTGGGGAATAGCCCTCGTCCTGATCACGGTCGCCGCTCTCCTGGGGGTCTCGCCCGGGGCCGCCACGGCAACCGGCCTCACCACCCCGGCCCCGCCCGTGCCCGTTCTGACGTGGGGGCCCTGTGCCGGCCAGGCGGACGGCTTCGAGTGCGCGACCGCCCGGGTGCCGCTGGACTACCGCGAACCCACCGGGCGTACGCTCCCGATGGCCGTCACCCGGCAAGTCGCGGCCGACCCGGCCCGCCGCGCCGGTGTCCTGCTGCTGCACCCCGGCGGGCCCGGCAACTCCGGTGTGGACTTCGCCCGCAACAGCTACGCCGCGCTCCCCGCGTCCCTGCGGGACTCCTTCGACGTCGTCGGGTACGACATGCGGGGCGTGGCGCGCAGCGGGCAGGTGGAGTGCTGGAACGACCAGGAGTACTCGGCCGCCGTCGACGCAGCACGCGGGGTGCCCGGTCCGGGAGCCCTCCAGGGCGCCATCCGGCAGGGCGCCGACTTCGCCAACGCCTGCCGCCAACGCTCCGGTGACCTCGTGCCGTTCATCGGCACCGGCTCGAACGCCAAGGACATCGACCTGCTGCGCCAGGCCCTCGGCGAGGAGACGCTCTCCTTCTACGGCCGTTCCTTCGGCAGCTACGTCGGCACCGTCTACGCCGCGCAGTTCCCCCGGCGGGTGCGTGCCATGGTCCTGGACGGGGCCTATGATCCGCGGCGCTACGCGGACGTGCCGTACGCCTACGACGGCGCGCAGTTCGTCGCCCTGGACGCGGCGGTCGGCCGGTTCCTGGACTGGTGCGCGCAGAACGCCGCCGCCTGCGGCTTCGGCGAGGGCCGGCCCCGGGAGGCCTTCGAGCAGCTCAAGCGGGCGCTGGACGCGGACCCGGTCATCACGGCGAGCGGGCGCCCGGCGACCGGCTACACGCTCGCGTACCGCCTGATGTTCAACATCAACGCGGGCAAGGAGATCTGGCCCGAGCTGGGGCAGGCCCTGCGGGCGGCGCAGGCACGCCAGGCCACGTTCCTGCTGAACCCGCCCTCCCCCGCGTCGTTCGACTTCCTCAACGTCAACATGGCCGTCGAGTGCGCCGACCGCGTGTATCCGACCAGTCGGCTGCTCCTGGGCGCGCTGGTCGGTGCCCACGTGGCCTCCGCGCCGCTGCTGGGACCCGCCATCGGGCTCGGCCCGCCCACCTACGACCACAACCACGCGCCGACCTGCGCCCAGTGGCCGGCGGAACGCCCGAGCCGCTTCGAGGGCTCCTACCGGGCGGCGGGTTCCGCCCCGATCCTGGTCCTCGGCACGACCGGGGACCCGGACACCCCGTACCAGGACGCCGTGGCCCTGGCCGGGACGCTGGGCAACGGACGGCTGCTGACCTTCGCCGGTGAGGGACACACCGCGTACAACCGGAGCGCGTGTGTCAGCGCCCTGGTCACGGACTACCTCGCCACGCTGGCACTGCCCGCACGGGGCACCGTCTGCGCGGACGAAACGCCGGCGGGGACGCTCGGCCGCCGCACCGCGGGCGTCGAGGTCGACGAGACGCGTGATGTGATCCCCGCGCTGCGCTGAGCAGGTGCGGAGAGCGCGTGCGCTGGGCGACGGGCGCCGGGCGGGCACCGCACCGGCCGGTTCCCGTGCGCGCGCCGGGGCTGGAGGG
>NZ_JARAYQ010000523.1:0-1846 GCF_033794505.1 Streptomyces sp. MB09-01
AACCAGCTCCTCAGCGCCTGACCCGCCCCCTCCCCTCCCCCGGCGCCGGGGGAGGGGAGGGGGCGGGTCAGGCGCTGAGGAGCTGGTTACCGGTGCGCTGCCAGTACCCGGCGGGGGCGCGGTCCGCGCGGCACTCGTAGGTGCCGTAGGCGGTCACCTTGAACTCGTCGTCGCAGACCAGGATGCGGGCGTCCGGGATGAACTCCAGCGTCTTGCTGTCGGCGGGGAAATCTCTGAAGCACTGGAATCGGTGGGGGGTGTTCAGGAACCAGTAGACGTCGCCGCGTTCCAGGTCGGTGTACCGCACGCTCACCGTGTCGGCGGGGTGGAGCTTGCACCAGGTGCGCACGCCGAGGGTGGCGCAGATGTCCTTGACCCGGTCGTAGAGGACGTCGAAGGCGTCCGGGGCGATGCCGAGCGCGCGGTCGGTTTCCCCGCTCGGGCCGGTGAAGTGGACGGGGCCCCGGACTTCGAGGCCGTCGAAGCCGTAGCGGGCGGCGAGGTGCTGCGCCACGGTGTTGGGGGCGCCCTGGTCGCCGGGGTGGTAGTGCATGTCCGTCTCGGCGTCGAGCGGGACGGTGGTGTACGCGCCGGGGCCGGAGAAGAGGCCGGTGAGCTCCCACTCGACGTGGGGGTCTCCGAAGGACCACGCAACGAGGTGGTCGGGGTGGAGCGTGCCGAAGCAGCTGAATTCGTGCGGGTGGGTGAAGTCCAGGGGCATGCGGTTCTCCAGGGTGTGTGGGTTTCCGGTCGTGGTCGACTGCCACCGTCGACCACGAGACAACTATACCTCAGATTCATCATTCTCGGGAGATCTTCGGCCCTGTTTTCGCTGCTCAGAGCCACCCTCGTTGCCGCTCCCGATACGCAGAACTGGCCTCGCCCGTTACGGGCGAGGCCAGTTGGCTTGGCGGCATTCAGGCCGTGGGCGCGGCCGCGGCAGTCAGCTGGTGAAGGACGTCGAGCGGCCGCTCGGCTCGCGCCAGCCGGGCAAGGCGGGCGCGCTGCTCCCCGATGCCTCGGCAGCCGGCGAGCGGCTGCAGGGTGTCCGGGCGCAGCTGCGTGACGGCCTGGACGTAGGCGCGGCCGCCGAGGGCGACGACCGGCCGCGGGCCGGGCAGGATGCCGAGCTGCGCGGCCTGGACGGCGAGCAGCTCGGCGGTGACGGAGCCGGGCTGGCCCATGCGCAGGTCATACGGAAAGAGCGGCTCGTCGAGGGTGACGAAGCCGTGCTGCGCCGAGAGGACGACGACGTCGCCGGTGGCGCCGGCGAGACGCTCGGCCGCCTGTCGGCACAGGAGGTGATAGCTGCCCCGGTAGAGGTCGCGGGCTGGCAGGGCTGTCCTGGTGGGCGCCTTGACGCCGCTGCACGGTACGACGATGACGGGCCCGAGCGGGCCGGGGGCCGTCGACCGGGGGGTCTCGCGTACGTCGAGGGCGGCGCCGGCGCTGCGGCTGCTGTTCACGGGGACGAGGCCTTCGTGTTCGGCTGGCTGCCAGGGGTAGGGGTCGCCGACGTGGCGGCGGGCCCAGGCCATCGCGCGGCCGGTGGCGGGATCGACGACGTCCCAGCCCGCGGCGGCGTACGCGCGCAGATTGTCGTCCGTGTGGTCGGGCGCCTGGACAGCCCGGAGGTCGATACGGGCGACCGCCTGGGCCACGGCGTCGGCGAGGGTGGTGGCGCAGCGCACGACGGCTTCGCGGGGCACCGGGGCGGTGCGGGGCATCAGCTGGTCGACGTGCCACTGCCGGCCGGTGCGGAAGGCCTCCAGGTGCGCGGCGGCGTGGCGGAAGCGGTGGACGGTGCTGTAGGCGCCGGCCCGGTAGACGACGCGGCGGCGGGGGC
>NZ_JARAYQ010000524.1:0-1842 GCF_033794505.1 Streptomyces sp. MB09-01
ATGTGGAGCCAGGCCACCGGCCGGCACCAGCCCCGCCAAACCGGCCCCAGCCTGGGACGGCCGTGGTGCGCCGAGGGTCGTCGCCGAAGGCGTCCCTTCATCTGTTCGTCCTGACCTGCACGCCGACGGCAGGCGCCGGCCGGTGGCCTGGCTCCACATCGTCGCCCCGCCCTCTTACGGGGCGGCCCCGAGCGTGCGGTCCTGGTGTTCCTGCGGCCGCGACCTCTTCGCGGCCGGGCAGGCCCGGTCTCTCGCGCTCATCGCCGACCACGCCCAGCACCACACCGTCTGTTCCCGCCTCACCCAGCGAAGGGATGCCGCATGACCTCGCACGACCCCGAGCTGTGGGCCGGGTTTGACGACATGACCCCCGAGGACGTCGCCGGGCCTGTGTGGGACGAGCCGGTCCCGCTCAACCCCCGCGGCCCTCTCCCCGCCTTCCCGGTGGACGCCCTGCCTGACTGGCTCGCCGCAATGACGGCCGGCGTCGCCGAGGAGACCCAGACCCCGGTCGACCTCGCCGGATGCCTGGCTCTCGCCGTCATCGGCGCCGCCGCTGGCGGACGCCTGACCGTGACCGTGCGGGGGCAGTGGAGCGAACCGGTCAACCTCTACACCGCCGTCGCCCTGCCGCCCGGCAACCGCAAGAGCGCCGTGTTCGGCCTCATGACCAAACCCCTCCTCGCCGCGGAGAAGGCCCTCATCGAGCTCACGGCGCCCCAAAGGGCCGAGGCCGCAGCCTCCGCGCGGATCTCGAAAGCTGCCGCTGAGAGGGCCGAGAAGATGGCGGCCAACGCCGAAGCCGAGAAGCTGGCCGGTCTCACCGCCCAGGCCATCTCACTGGCCGAGGCGGCAGAACGGGCCGTCGTCCCCGCGGAGCCGCAGCTGGTCGCCGACGACGTCACCGCCGAGAGTCTGACCAGCCTCCTCGCCCAGCAGGACGGACGGATCGCGATCCTGTCCCCCGAGGGCGAGATCTTCGAGATCATCGCCGGACGCTACTCCGGCGTCCCGAACATGGGGATCTTCCTCAAGGGCCACGCTGGCGACATGGCCCGCGTCAACCGCCAGGCCCGGGACGCCCAGTACATCGAGAACCCCGCCATCACCATGGGTCTGGCCGTCCAGCCCGACGTCCTGGACTCCATCGGCCAGATCAAGGGCGCCGACGGCCGCGGTCTCCTCGCCCGCTTCCTCTACTCCAAGCCCGAATCGCTCGTCGGCTACCGCAACCTAACCCCCGAACTCCTCGACCCCGACACCGCCGGCACCTACGCCCAGAACCTCGGGCACCTGGCTCTGACCCTGGCGGGCTGGACCGAGACCGCCGCACTCACCCTCACCCCCGGGGCGGACGCGACCCTCCTCGCCTACCAGCGCGTCACCGAATCCCGCCTCCGCAAGGACGGGAGCCTCGCGCCGATCGTGAACTGGGCCAGCAAGCGCGACGGCGCCGTCGCCCGCATCGCAGGCCTCCTCCACCTCGCCACCCACCCCGAGGACGCCTGGACCCAGCCGATCGCCGCCGAGACCATGGCCGCCGCCACCCGGCTCGGGGACTACTTCACCGCCCACGCCCTCGACGTTTTCAACGCCATGAAGGCCGACCCCGCCCAGGAAGCCGCCCACACGGTCCTGACCCACCTGACCGAGACCCGCACCACCGCCTTCACCAAACGCGACCTCTTCCGCGCGATGCCCCGCAGTGACTTCCCCGCCATGGGCGACCTCGACCCCGCCCTGGACCTCCTGGAGGAACACGGCTGGGTCCGCCAGCAGCCCCCGCCGCCCCGCACCACACGCGGCGGCCGGCCGCCGCGTGTGGTGCGGGGCGGCGGGGGC
>NZ_JARAYQ010000525.1:0-1823 GCF_033794505.1 Streptomyces sp. MB09-01
GAGTCCGGAGGGACCCGGGGCGGGGAGAGGGGAGGCGCGCTGGTCACCGTACGGTCCAGGCGGCGATCCGCTCCCGCACCCAGGCGGCCACCGGGGCCACCCCTTCGGGTCCGCGCAGCGACTGGAAGGCGACGGGCAGTTCGCCGCGCTGCTCGGCGGCGTCGCGCGCCATCCGGCCGAGGTCGGAGCCGACGTACGGGGCGAGGTCCGTCTTGTTGACGACGAGCAGGTCGGCGGTGGTGACGCCGGGGCCGCCCTTGCGGGGGATGTCGTCCCCGCCGGCCACGTCGATGACGAAGATCTGGGCGTCCACGAGTCCCCGGGAGAAGGTGGCGGTGAGGTTGTCCCCGCCGGACTCGACGAGGATCAGGTCGAGCGGTCCGCTCTCCCGGAAGGCGTCCTCCAGTTCCTCGACGGCCTCCAGGTTGGCGGAGATGTCGTCGCGGATGGCCGTGTGCGGGCAGGCTCCGGTCTCGACGGCGGTGATCCGCTCGGGCGGCAGGACGGCTTCGCGGAGCAGGAACTCGGCGTCCTCGCGGGTGTAGATGTCGTTGGTGACGACGGCCATGGACAGTTCGGTGCGCAGCGCGCGGCACAGGGCGGCGACGGTGGCGGTCTTGCCGGAGCCGACGGGTCCGCCGAGTCCGATGCGCAGGGCGCGCCGGGTGCCGTCGGCGCGGAGCGGGCCGGCGCTGTGGGTGTGCCGGCGGGGGTAGGTCACGGCGTGGTCGAGGTGCATGGGGGGTGTCTCCTTCAGAGGTCAGGAAGCGAACAGCCGTACCGGCCAGTCGGCATGGATCTCCGCCGCGATGTCCAGCAGCGGCGAGGAGGCCGCTGGAAGCGCCCCGGTGCCGTCCGAGCGGGCCCGCAGCGCGGCCCCGGCCGCATGTGCGGAGACCGCGTCGAGGTCCGGGGCGAGCCGGGCCAGGACCCCGCTCGCCTCGAAGGGGTCCAGGCCGAGCAGCCGTACGGTCGCGGTCGCTGGCCCGCCGACGCTCTCGTACGCCGCCACGTGCGCGGCCTCGAGCGGCCCGAGCCCGGCCGCCCGGGCGGTGACGCCGAGCACCACGGGCTGGTGGGCGCCGCGCGGGAAGGCGGCGGCGAGTTCCTCCAGTTCGGGCGCCGGCCAGGTGGCCCGGGCGGCGCGCAGCAGCTGCCGTCCGAGCCTGCGGGCCGCGGTGCGCAGCGCGGGCGAGGGGGTGCGGGCATCGGCGGCGGCGTCGAGCTCCGCCGGGTCGAGCCCGAGGGCGGCGGCCGCGGCGAGCGCGGCGGCGGTGAGTCCGGCGGTGTGCAACCGGCCCCGGCAGAACTCCTCCAGGGTGGCCGCGTCGTGGATCCGGCCCGCCTTGCAGGCGGCCTCGGCCCCGCCGGAGTGGGCGTGCCCCCCGGCGGGGAAGCGGCCGTCGGCGAGGACGAGCAGCGCGGCGATACTCATGGCAGGAGGCCTCTCATCAGGCTGCGCCCCATCAGAAGAGGAAGTACCGCTGGGCCATGGGCAGTTCCGTCGCGGGCGCCGGCTCCACGGCCTCCCCGTCGATGGTGACCGTGAAGGTGTCGGCGTCGACCTCGACCCTCGGCATGGCGTCGTTGTTGCGCATGTCGGCCTTGCTCACCTTGCGGGTGCTCTCGATGGCCGTGAACTGCTTGCCGAGTCCGAGGCGTTCGGGCAGTCCGTCGTCGAGGGCCGCCTGTGCGGTGAAGTTCAGCGAGTTCAGGGCGGGGGGGCGCGGCCGTGCTCGAAGCAGCGCAGCTCGGCGCCGGGGCGGAGGACGCGGTGCCGCTCGGCGAGGGAGCGGGGCAGGTCCCGTACGGTGCACAGCACC
>NZ_JARAYQ010000526.1:0-1820 GCF_033794505.1 Streptomyces sp. MB09-01
GAGCACGCGAGTTCCTTCGGCAGCCGGTCCCAACGAGGCCGAGGGACGTAGACCCGCCCCTCGACCTCCGCCTCCTCACGCTCCCTGCGCTCCGTCTCCTCGGCGCGCCGGCGCGCCTCCTCCTGCTCCCGCTCCTGCGCCCGGGTACGGGGCGGGCGCTCCATCCAGATCCGCGGCGTCGCGGTCATGTACAGCCGGCGCATCGCGGGGATGACCTCCTGGCGGTGGACATCGGCCCACGCCTTCCCCGCCGACCCGGACGTGCGGTGCGCCTCGTCGACGATGACCAGGTCGAACACGTCCATGGGTAGTCCGTACGCGCCTTCGTGGGCCTCGGCGATGACGGGCAGGGAGGCGTAGGTGGCGTACACCGTGACGGGACCGCGCCCGTGCCGCAGCCCCAGTTGCGGGGCTGAGGTCGTGGTCCGGACGTCGAGTTGCCACAGTTGCGGGTCGTCCTCAAGGGAGCAGACCGCGACGGCGGGCCCGGTGTGCCCGGCGAGCCGCCACTCCCGCACGGTCTGGGTGAGGAGATCCAAGGTCGGCAGGAGTACCAGGACCCGGCCGTGACGGGCGAGCCGGAGCGCGGCCGCGGCCGCGATGAACGTCTTCCCGGTCCCGCACGCGGCCACCACAGTGGCCCGCAGACCGCCCTCCGGGATCCGCTTTCCCAAGGGAATGTCCAGCCCCCGGACGATCGCCTCCACTGCTTCCTCCTGGTGGGGCCGCAGCACGATGTCACCGGTCTTCTGCATTCGGAACTCCATGAGATTTGATCGGCGAGAGACCCGTCGGGAGGGGGTGATGATGTTCTCGGGATGCTACACACCACATTATCCATGTGATGCACGCTGATGTCCCGAGATCGAATGCATCACGCAGCCCTCCGGGGAGTATCGGATCCCTACGTGACACCCCACCGCCGTCTTGCCCAGCGGGCCGGAGGGAGTCCTCCCGAAGCTGGTGGACAGTGTGTCCGGCCTAGCAGTAGCTGCAGCGGGGACGGCTCGCGCCCGGCAGGTCATGGTTCGTCACACCTATGTCAGGTGCGTCTGAGTATCTGTACTCAGGACTTGGTTGGGTGGGGCTGCGAGCCTCGGGTGCATGAGCAAGATCTACGGGGTTTTAGCGGGAAGCGCGGTTGCTGGTGCGGTCACGGGATGGTTGGCCAGGGTTTTGTGGTTGTGGTCGATCGCGGAGGACGAGCGTAGTTGCGAGGACAGTGTCTCGCTCTGCCTGACGTTCTATCCGCTTGTGGGGATCGGACTCTGGGTGATTCTGGGTGTGCCGATGCTCTTGCTGACCGTGTGGATGTTGGACGTGCGGCCGTTGAAAGCGACGGTCGCGGCGTCGTTTGCCTTGCAGTGGTTCATCATCGCCGTTCTCGCCGGCCTTTCACGGCACGATCTGCCTGAGTCTGCGGCCCTGAACGTGGGGGTCATGGCGGTTGGCCCGGTACTGGTTGCGCTCTGCGCCGATCCGGCACGGCGTAAGGCAGGGCTGGCCGCTGTAGGAGCGTTGGTGACGGTATGCCTCTCACTTGTCTGGCTAGCCAATCACGTGAATGGCTACTTCCTCTAGCCGGACCTGAAGGGGTGGGAGCGTCAGCGGACACCCCTTCGATGTCCGCGCTTGCGCGGACATCTGGTGACGCGTCAGCGCCACCAGCCCGGCGCTTGCGCCGGGCCTTTCCCTGGACGTCCGCTTGCGGACGTCAATCCCCGCGCTTGCGCGGGGATTTGCCGGAGCGTCAGCGAAGGCTGCCCGGAGCGCAGCGGAGGGCGTCTCTCCTGAGCGCGCCAGCGCTCAGGGTCCCGCTC
>NZ_JARAYQ010000527.1:0-1787 GCF_033794505.1 Streptomyces sp. MB09-01
AGCAGGGGACGCATTCCGGAATGTCGGTGTTTGTCCCTGATAAAGAGATTGGCCGTGGGACTTCATGGAGGTGTCCGCCGACTGTCACAGCCGTGTGACAGGGCAGATCGACGCTCGCCGGGCCGATAACGGCTGCTTGACGTGCACGCGGCGGGGCGCCAGCCTTGGCTCGCAGTTACCGGCAGGTACGGCGGAAGGGGCGGGCATGGCCAGGGACGGCGCACAAAGCGGGGAACAAGGCGGGGAACAGGTCCGGGACGATGCGGAGTTGATGTTCCAGTCGGTCGAGCGGCAGGCCGAGCTGGTGCGCACCGGCAAGATCACCTCCCGCGCCCTCGTCGAGGCCGCGCTGCGCCGCATCGCCCGGAACGATCCCGCCCTCGGAGCCTTCCGCATCGTCCTCGCCGAGCAGGCCCTCGCCGAGGCCGACGTCCGGGACGCGGAAGGGGCGGACGGCCCCCTCCACGGCGTACCGATCGCGGTCAAGGACGAGCTGGACGTCGCCGGGCAGGTCACCACCTTCGGCGGCGTGGCCAACCACACGCCCGTGACCAGCGACTCCGAAGCCGTACGCCGTCTGCGGGCCGCCGGAGCCGTCGTGATCGGCAAGACGACGATGCCCGAGTTCGGCCAGTGGCCCTTCACCGAATCCGAAGCCCACGGCCCCACCCACAACCCCTGGGACACCGCCCGCACCCCCGGCGGCTCCAGTGGCGGCAGCGCCGCCGCCGTCGCGGCCGGGCTGGTCGGGGCGGCACTCGGCGGCGACGGCGGCGGCTCCATCCGCATCCCCGCGGCCTGCTGCGGGCTCTTCGGGCTCAAGCCCCAGCGCGGCCGGGTCTCCACCGCCCCGAACCCCCACCTCTGGTACGCCCTCGGCACCGTAGGGCCGCTGACCCGCACCGTGCGCGATTCCGCCCTGCTCTACGACGTCCTCGCCGGCACCACCCCCACCGACCGCTGGAGCGCCCGCCCGGCGGCCACCAGCTGGATACGCGCCCTGGAGACCACGCCCGGCCGGCTCCGCATCGGCTACTCGGCCAAGCCCGCCGTGCCCGGCGTACGCCCGCATCCGGCGCACGTCGAGGCACTGCTGGAGACCGTACGGGCGCTGCGCGAGCTGGGTCACGACGTGCGGGAGGTCAACCCCCGCTACCCGGACGCGACGGCCCCGTTCGCCGCGCAGTTCTGCGGCGGAGTACGGGCGGAGGCCGCCGCGGTCGAGCGCCCCGACCTGCTCGAGCGGCGCACCCGCAGCACCCTCGCGCTGGCCCGGATGGTCCCCGAATCGGCCGTGGAGCGCGGGATCCGGGCGGGGGAGCGGCTGGCGCTGCGCGCCGACCGGATGTTCACCACCATGGACCTGCTGCTGACCCCGGTCATCGCAGAGCGCCCGCGCCCGGTGGGCGCACTGGACGGCGCCGGGCTCCTGACGGCGCTGGCGCGCTCGCGCCCGATGGTCGCCTACACCGCGTTGTGGAACGTCACCGGGCACCCGGCCGCCTCCGTCCCGGCGGGCCACGGCTCGGACGGGCTGCCGCTCGCCGTGCAGCTGGTGGGCCGCCGCGACGACGAGGTGACCGTGCTCCGGGTGGCGGCGCAGCTGGAGACGGTCCGGCCGTGGGGGGAGCGGCGCCCGGAGCTGCCGTTTCGGTGACCGATGCGGGCGGACGCGAATAGCAGGGCCGCCGGTATCCGTCAAGTCACGAAATGTGGGGGCATGACGCGGTTCGAGCATCGGGGCTTACTTGAGTCATGGGTTCACGCAGAACCGGTGGCCCACCCCC
>NZ_JARAYQ010000528.1:0-1767 GCF_033794505.1 Streptomyces sp. MB09-01
ATGCTGGGCGGGGCGGGGGTGGTGACCCTGCTCTGGGCGGCGCAGGTGCGGCCCTCGGCCCGGCCCGACGCGCTGTTCGCCACCGCCGCGCACCTGACCGGTCTGCTCGCCGGTTACGGGGTGCTCGTGCTGCTGTTCCTGATGGCCCGGGTGCCCGCCGTCGAGCACGGGGTCGGCGCCTACCGGCTCGCCCGCCGGCACGCCTTCGGCGGCTACGATCCGCTGGCCCCGCACGCCCTCGGTGGTGCGGGCCGGGCTGGCCGCACCGGCGGCCGTACCTCCCGCGCGGCGCCTGGCGGCGGGGCTGGGGGCGGCCGGTGTGCCGGCCGCGACCGTGCTCACGGCGGCGGTGCACCCGGCGGCTCCGGTGGCCCCGGACCGGGTGCCGGCCCGGCAAAGCTCAACCTTTGCGCAAGTTTCCGGGGATTGATGGTCACTGCACCTGACAGCTCCATAGGGTCATGTCGTGCCTGACATATCAACAACCATGATCATTGTCCTGTGCGTGGCCGCGGCGGCGGCCGGCTGGATCGACGCCGTGGTGGGCGGTGGCGGCCTGCTGCTCCTGCCCGCACTCCTGCTCGGCCTGCCGAACGCCCACCCCGCCACCGTCCTCGGCACCAACAAAGCCGTGGCCATCGTCGGGACCGCGGGCGCCGCGGTCACCTACGTCCGCAAGGCCCCGGTGGACGTGAAGCTCGCCGTCCGCATCGGCCTGGCCGCGCTCGTCGGCTCGATGGGCGGCGCCGCGCTCGCCGGCGGCATCAGCAAGGACGCGCTCCGGCCGCTGATCATGGGCGTGCTCGTGATCGTCGCCGGCGTCGTGATCTTCAAGCCGGGCTTCGGCACCGCCCCCTCGACCGCGCCCGTCAGCCGGCAGCGGGTGCTGCTCGCCATCGCGCTCGCCGGCCTCGGCATCGGCTTCTACGACGGCCTCATCGGGCCGGGCACGGGCACCTTCCTGGTGCTCGCGCTCACGGCGCTGCTCCACCTCGACCTGGTCACCGCCTCCGCGACCGCCAAGATCGTCAACTGCTGCACCAACGCGGGGGCGCTCGCGATGTTCGCCTACCAGGGCATGGTGCTGTGGCAGCTGGCCGCGCTCATGGCGGTCTTCAACCTGGCCGGCGGCATGATCGGCGCCCGGATGGCGCTCAAGAAGGGCAGCGGCTTCGTCCGCGGGGTGCTGCTGACGGTGGTGGGCGCGCTGGTGGTCAAGCTCGGCCTCGAGCAGTGGGGATGAGCGGTGCTCAGTACGTCCCGGTGAGGTGCGCGAAGACGACCACGTTGCCCCGGTAGCCCGTGCGCGGCGAAAAGCCGCCGCCACAGGTGATCACCCGCAGCTCGGCCCGCGCGGAAGGGCCGTACACGCGGGTGTCGGGGAAGGCCATGGCGTCGTAGACCTCGACCGCGTGGACCGTGAACACCGCCGTACGGCCGTCCGCGCGCGGGATCTCGATCGCGGCCCCCCGGCGCAGCGCGCCCAGGTGGTAGAAGACCCCCGGCCCGGCGGCGTCGTCCACGTGCCCGGCGATGACGGCCGTGCCGGTGGCGCCCGGGGTGGTGCCCTCGCGGTACCAGCCGGCCAGGTCGCGGCGGTCGGGCGGCGGCACTTCGAGGCTGCCGTCCCGCTCCAGGCCCAGTCCGGTCAGCGGGGCGTCGACCCGGATGGAGGGGATCCGGATCCGGCCGGGCGGGGAGCCGGGGAGCGGGGCGATGCCCGGGCCCACGACTCCGGCGGCGGTCAGGGCCTCGGCGGGGGAGGGC
>NZ_JARAYQ010000529.1:0-1728 GCF_033794505.1 Streptomyces sp. MB09-01
CGTCAGCGCCGCACCGATCTCGGAGCCCAACAGCATCGTGCCCGTCGTCTCCACCGTCACCGAGCAGATCAGCGGAACGGTGACGCCGAGGGCCTCCATCGCCCGCCGGGCACCGACGATCGAGGACTTGGTCTGCAGCAAGTCCTGGGTGGTCTCCACCAGCAACGCATCCGCGCCGCCCGTGATCAGGCCCTCCGCGTTGATCTGGTAGGCGTCGCGGATCCTCGCATAGCCGATGTGCCCCAGCGTCGGCAGCTTCGTACCCGGCCCCATCGAGCCCAGCACCCAACGCTGCTGCCCCCTCGACACCGTGAACTCGTCCGCGACCTCACGGGCGATCCGCGCACCCGCCTGCGACAGCTCGAAGTTGCGCTCCGCGATGTCGTACTCCGCCAGCGCGGCGAAGTTCGCACCGAAGGTGTTCGTCTCGACGCAGTCCACACCCACCGCGAAGTACGCCTCGTGCACCGTGCGCACGATGTCGGGGCGGGTGACGTTCAACACCTCGTTGCAGCCCTCCAACTGCTGGAAGTCCTCCATCGAGGGGTCCTGCGCCTGCAGCATCGTCCCCATCGCCCCGTCGGCGACCACCACACGGCTCGCGAGCGCCTCCCGCAGGGCATCGGCCCGCACCTGCGCGTCCGCCGTCATGCCGGCCGCCCCAGCTTCGCCGCCAGCAGCCCGGCCGCCCGCTCCCCGTACACCGTGCGGACGGTGGCGAGCAGCGGCTCCGGCCGGATCTCGTACGCCTGGGATCCGACCGTCGCCAAAACCAGCGCCGACATCGCGCAGCCGAGCTGCGCAGCCGTCTCCAGCGGCAGCCCCCAGCCGACGGCGGCAAGGAAGCCGGAGCGGAAGGCGTCGCCGACGCCGGTGGGGTCCTCGGCGCGGACGTCGGGAACGGCGCCGACCGTGACGGCCGGCTCACCGGTGCGGTCGATACGGACGCCCTGCGCGCCCAGCGTGGTGACCCACGTGCCGACACGCTCCAGGACCTCCTGGCGGCCCCACCCGGCCCGCTCACGCAGCAGCGCCGACTCGTACTCGTTGGTGAACAGCCAGCGGGCCCCGGTCACCACAGCGCGCACCTCGCCGCCGGTGAGACGGGCGAGCTGCTGCGAGGGGTCGGCGGCGAAGTCGATGCCCAGCTCCCGGGCCTGCTCGGTATGGCGGACCATCGCCCCGGGATCGTTGGGCGAGACGAGCACCAGGTCCAGCGGGGTGCGCTCATGAACGGCACGCAGGTCGATACGGCCGGCCTCGGCCATGGCACCCGCGTAGAAAGCGGCGATCTGATTGGTGTCCTGATCGGTCAGGCACATGAAGCGGGCGGTCTGGTGCTCGGCGCAGACGTACACCGAGCCGGTGTCGACGCCGTGTTCCTTGAGCCAGACCTCGTACTCGGCGAAGTCCGGGCCCACGGCGCCCACCAGAAGGGGGTCGAGGCCGAGGCCGCCGAGGCCGAAGGCGATGTTGGCCGCCACACCGCCCCGCCGCACCTGGAGGGTATCGACGAGGAACGACAACGAGAGGTGTTCCAGCTGGTCGGGCAGCAGCTGGTCGACGAACCGGCCCGGGAAGGCCATGAGGTGATCTGTGGCGATGGATCCGGTCACCGCGATACGCACGTGGACTCCTGTGAACTGGTCTGACGCCGGCGAGGCGAGGCGAGGCGAGGCGGGGCAGGGCGAGGCGGGGCAGGGCGAGGCAGGGCGGGGGGATACCAGG
>NZ_JARAYQ010000052.1:0-38680 GCF_033794505.1 Streptomyces sp. MB09-01
GGCTAGCGGGGGTAGGGGGTGAAGTCGACGTCGAAGTCGAGGGGGAAGCTGCGCGGCTTCGAACCGGTGGCCCGGGCCCAGGCGTTGGCGATGGCGCCGACCGCGGCGGGCACGCCCAGCTCGCCGGCGCCGCCCGGCTCCTCGCCGGTGGCCGGCAGCACGAAGACCCGTACGTCACGCGGGGTGTCCCGCTGCTGCGCCCAGTGGAACTGGCTGTAACTGCCCTCCAGAGGAAGCCCCTTGTCGAGGTGCAGTCCGGCGCGCAGCGTGGTGGAGATGGCGTCGGTGAGACCGCCGATCATCTGCGCCTCCAGCCCGCGCGGGTTGACCGGCAGGCCCACGTCCACGGCGATGACCGCCTTGGTGACGCGGACGTGCTCCGGGTTGCGGGTGTCGATCTCGACGAGGCAGGCGGTGCGGGACTTGTATTCCTCGTGGAAGGCTATGCCCTGCGCGCAGCCCGCCTCCATCGGCCGCCCCCACTCTCCTTCCGAGGCCACCTTGTCGAGTACGGCGCGCTGGGCGTCGGTCTTCAGGAAGGTGCGGCGGAAGCGGTAGGGGTCCCGGCCCGTCCGCGCGGCGAGTTCGTCGACCACGATCTCCTCTGCTCCGCGCGTGTTGGCGGAGTACACCGAGCGCCAGGATCCGGTGGGGATGCCGGTGGGCACCTCGGTGAGCGCCTGGGTGGTGAGCCCGAAGTGGTACGGGGACTTCACCGTGGTCAGGAACAGGGTCTGGGCGAGGGTGGCGTTGCCGATTCCCAGCGGCAGGCTCGCAGCGGTGGCCGTGATGATCTCGCCGAGCCCGTGCCGGAAGTCGGTCTCGGCGGCGGCGACCCGGTGCTCGAAGCTGAGGACCTCGCCCAGGAGGTGGGTGGCCCGGATCTTGTGGTGGGTCGCGGGACGCATCCGGCCGTGCCGGGTGTCGTCGACGCGGGTCCACATCAGCCTGACCGGTCGGCGGCAGGCCTTGGAGACGCGGGCGGCCTCCAGGGCCGCGTCGAAGAAGAGCCGCCGGCCGAAGGAGCCGCCGGCCTGGACCACGTGCACCTTCACCTTGTCCAACGGCAGGCCGAGGTCCGCGGCGATGCTCTCGCGGGCCACGATCGGGGACTTCAGCCCGGACCAGATCTCGGCCCGGTCGTCGCGGACGTCGGCGATGGCGGAGTTGGTCTCCATCGGGGCGTGGCTGACGAAGGCGAAGTCGAACTCGGCGTCCACGTACGGGGTCAGCAGCGGCGGCACCAGCAGCGGCGGGGTGGAGGCGCGCAGCTTGGCGCGGATCAGGGCGTCGGACAGCTGGTCGGCGGGGCCGGGTCCCCAGGTGACCTGCAGGGCGGACTTGGCGGTGATGGCCTGCCCGAAGGTCTCGGCGACGACGGCGACCCCGGTCGGGACGGTCACCACGTGCAGGACGCCGGGCATGGCCCGGACGGCGGTGAGGTTGGTGACGCTGCGGACGGTGCCGCCGAGGGTGGGCGGGCGGCGCACCACGCAGGGCTTGGCGCCGGGCACGTCGAGGTCAAGGGTGTACTGCTGGGCGCCGGTGACCATGGCGCGGGCGTCGACCCGGCTGGTGGGACTGCCCACGAGCGTGTGCTTCGCCGTCTTCTTGGGAGTGGCGCCCGGCACGATCAGGCCGGGGTCGGCGGCGGCCGCGGCGAGGGAGCCGTAGTCGGCGGTGCGGCCGTCAGGGGCGCGGACGGCGCCGTTCGCGGTGGTCAGTGACCCCGCGGAGAGGCCCCAGCGGCGGGCGGCGGCCGCGACGAGGCGGGCCCGGGCGGTGGCCGCGCACTGGCGGACCGGCCCGTAGAGGGAGCGGATCGAGTTGGAGGATCCGGTGAGCTGGTTGAAGAGCAGCTCGGGCCGCGCGTCGTCCAGCTCCACGCGTACGTCGGCGAGGGGCGCGTCGAGTTCCTCCGCGACCAGCATGGCCACCGCGGTGGTGAGGCCTTGGCCGACCTCCTCGCGCGGCAGCCGGAAGCGGATGGTGCCGTCCGCCTCCACGGCGAGCGCCAGCAGGGCGGAGGTGGGCACCCCGGCCAGGATGAACAGGTCACCGAGGTCGATCAGATCGGCGATGGCGGGCAGGGACGGCACCACGGCGTGGGCTGGCTGCGGGGCGAGCGCGTCGGCGCCGGCGCGGGTGACGAGGGCGAGGGTCGGCGCGGCCACGAGGTAGGTGAGGAAGGAACGCCGGCTCTGCCCGGCGGGGCGGCCCTGGCCGGCGGCGGCGTCCCGGGGCGCGGCGCCGTCCCCGGCCCCGGCGTTGTCCTGGGCCCCGGCCCGCACCGTGTCGTGGTCCCGGCCGGCGGCGTGGTTGTGCCCGCTCATGTTCGTTGTGTCCCCACGCTGCGCGGGCCCGCCCGCACGGGCCTCCCCCGGTTCATTACCGGCACGTAGGGTAGCGAGCCGGGGGTGCGCTGGGAAGGCCGGGCTCCGCATCGACGCGCGGCAGGAGGTCCTCCGTTCGGGGGTATCGCGGTGGGCCGCGTTGATCCGGGCCCGGTACGAGTGCCGCGTCGGGCCGTCCTCGTACGCCTCGGCCGTACGATCGAGCGACCCCCGGCGGAAGGACTGTTTCCGGCCGCCGGCACCACCGCGTTCCGGCTCCGACCGGCTGGTGTCGGTCCCGCCCCGCCGAAGCCCGCTGACCGGATTCGTTCGCACACGGAAGAGGCACCGGAAGGCCTGCGGCATATACCACAAGCAAGAACGTTGCGGATGTTGCCAAACGCCTTACACGCCGTCGCGCCCTGTGCAACAGTCGTTACCGGTCCTTCCTTCAGACTTGGCCGTGCCGCGCCTGTATCGGAGTTCTCATGCCGTCCCACCTGTTCGCGGACCGTTCCGCGCCGCCGCCAGAGCCGGGGTCGGTGGACGCGCTGATCTCCCAGACCCGGCGGCTGCGGGGAGAAGTGGACGCGGTCCGCCGCGACACCGTCGTCGACGACGACGACGCCCAGGGCCGCTGGCAGCGCGCACTGTGCGATCTCGCCGTCCACCACCTCGACGACCTCGGCGAGCACCTCGGCCAGCTCAAGGAGGGCCTGCCGCCGGTACCCGAGACCGTCGAGCTCCCGCCGGCGGCCCCCGAGGCCGGGCCCGAGGCCCACACCCGCGTCGGCAGCGCCGAGTGGAACCTGCTGACGGACGAAGTCAGCTGGTCCGACGAGCTGTTCCAGATCTTCGGGCGCTCGCCCGAAGCGGGCGCGCTCCCCCTCGACGAACTGGGCTCCACCCTGTTCTCCGAGGACCAGCCGCTGCTCACCGCGTGGGTCACCGCCTGCCTGGTGGACGGCAAACCGATCGACGGCGAGTTCCGCATCGTCCGGGCCGACGGCCGCGTCCGGACGCTGCACATGAGGGGCGAGCCGGTACTCGACTCCGAGGGCTGCACCGCCTCCATGTGGGCCGTGCTGCGCGACGTGAGTGAACTGCGCCGGAGCCAGCGTGCGGTGCGCGAGTCCCGTGACTCGCTGCAGCGCCAGCGGGAGATCGCGCAGACCGAGCACCGGCTGGCGGTCGAGCTGCAGGAAGCCGTGCTCCCCCCGTGGCGCGGCTCCCTGCGGTTCCCGCACAGCAACGCGGGCACGCTGGACGTGGCCGCCCACTATCTGCCGTCCGCGACCAGCGCGCTGATCGGCGGCGACTGGTACGACGCGCTCGAACTCCCCGACGGCCGCTCGATGCTGACGGTCGGTGACCTGACCGGGCACGGGGTGTCCGCCACCTCCGGCATGGCGATGATGCTGGGCGCCCTGCGCGGGATGGCCATGGCGGGGATCGAGCCCGGTCCGCTGATGGGCTGGCTCAACCAGCTCCTGGAGACCTCCGTGCAGCCGGCGCTCGGCTCGGCCGTGTGCTGCCGCTACGATCCCGCGCGCCGGGTGCTGTCCTGGGCGCAGGCGGGCCACCCGGCCCCGCTGCTGTTCCGCCGCGGGTCGGGCCGGGGCCTCCTGCCGCCGGAGGGCGTCCTGCTGGGCGCGACGTCCGGGGCCTCGTACGGGCAGGCCGAGGAACGGCTCGAAGTGGGCGACCTGCTGGTGCTGCACACGGACGGACTGACCCCGCGCAGCATCGAGTTCAGCCGGGCCGACGGGACCGAACGGCTCCTGGCGCTCGCGCCGCGGTTCGCGGCGGCGCGGTCGGCGCAGGACTGCGTGCGGATCGTGATCGAGGAGTTCGGCGAGAGCGAGCGGGAGGACGACGCCTGCGTGCTCGTGGCCCGGGTGGGCGGATAGCGGGCGCTGCCCGAACGGGCATGACGGCCGCACGCGTTCAGGTCCGCACGGCCTCGGGACAGTACGGATCCAGGACGGCACCGATTCAGGGCCGCGCCGGAAGGCGCGGCCTTTCTCGTCTCCGTACACGGTGTGCGGGCATGCGGGGGCGGACGGGGCGGGGCAGGCGTGGGACTACACCCCCGTGGCGCGCGGCGCCGGGCTGTCCGGGAGGGCCAGCTTGATCTCCTGGCGCAGGTCCTCGATGCGGGGGTAGCCGGAGTACTGGGCGGTGAGCCGGTACATCTCGCGCAGCCGGTCCCAGGTCCGGTGCGAGGAGGTCTCGTTCATCGAGACCAGGGCCAGGCGCGCGTAGCGGTCGGCCTGTTCGGGCTCGTCGGCGATGAAACAGGCCGAGGCCATGGAGATGTAGTCGAAGATCTGCGAGCGCTGATAACCCTCGCCGCGCAGCCGCAGGGCCTCCCTGGCGTGGCGCGCTGCGACCGGTGCCGCCGTGGCGTCGTGGTCGGCGAGGGTGCGGTAGGCCAGGGCCTGCATGCCGTGCAGGTCGGCCTCGTCGAAGTGCTGCATCCAGCTCGGCGGCGGCACGTCGCCCTTGTCGGAGACGAACAGCTCCTCTGCCTCACCCAGGGTGCGGCGCATGGCCTGCCCCTTGCCCATGGCGGCCTGCGCCCAGGCCTCGATGGTGTGGAGCATGGCGCGGGTGCGCGGCAGGGTCTGCTCGCCCGAACCCGACTGGGCAAGCTTCATCAGGTCCAGGGCCTCGTTCGGCTTGCCCAGGTGGACCATCTGGCGGGCGGCGCGGGAGAGCGCCTCGCCGGCGCGCGGCCGGTCGCCGCCCTCGCGGGCCGCGTGTGCGGCGATGACGAAGTACTTCTGCGCCGTGGGCTCCAGGCCCACGTCGTGGGACATCCAGCCCGCGAGCACGGCCAGATTGGCCGCCACCCCCCAGAGCCGCCGCTGGAGGTGGTCGGGGTGGTGGTAGGCGAGCATCCCACCCACCTCGTTGAGCTGGCCGACGACGGCCTTGCGCTGGAGACCGCCTCCCCTGGAGGCGTCCCAGGCGCGGAACACCTCGACGGAGCGCTCCAGGGCCTCGATCTCCTGGGATCCGATCGGGGCCGCCTCGTAGCGGTCGTATCCCGCGGGATCGGCCTGGAAGGCCTCCCCGAAGTGCCGCGCCTCCTTCGCGAGGCCGGGGTCGGTGTGCAGCCAGTCGTACATGGCGTTGCTGAGGGCGGAGCCGGCGGTGAGCACGGCACCCGCGCCCATCAGACCGCGACGGTTGAGCATGAGGTCCATTCCCGTGAATTCGGTGAGGACCGCGGCTGTGCGTTCGGGCGCCCACGGCATCCCGTCGGGGTTCTCACGAGCCCCTTCCGGCTGCCGTCTGGAGGTGCGCCGCTGCCGTACGAACCCGAGGTCCTCGATGGTCACGACACGACCGAGCCGCTCGGTGAACAGTGCTGCCAGTACCGTGGGCACCGGTTCGCGCGGGGTCTCCCCCACGTCGATCCAGCGCCGCACCCGCGAGGTGTCGGTGGCCAGCTGGGGGTGGCCCATGGCCGCCGCCTGCCGATTGACCATCCTCGCCAGTTCGCCCTTCGACCAGCCGGCCAGGCCGAACAGGTCGTTCAAGCGGGTGTTTGGACCTTTGCTCACGTCAAGCCCCCAGGTTCTCGGCTGAGTTGACAGTAGCCCCCCGTCAGATGCCCAGCGACTATTCGCCAGGCTTCGCCAGGGCACGCCCGATGGTTCGCCACCTTGCGCCGGGTGTCAGGTAGGAATGCGCCTCCCCGACCCGGTCACCGGCGGAACTCCCCAGGGTGAAGCAGGGGATCCGGCGGGGCGGCGTACGCAACTCGTCGGCGCACGAAGGGATCCGTATCACCATGTACGCAGCAACGTCCTCCGTGTCCGCACCGGTCCGGCCGCACCGCACGCTTCCGGCGGGCGGCGGCCCCTACCTCGAACCCGGCCGCCCGTCGGCTCCGGTGCAGGGCACCGTCCGGGCGCGGCGGATGCCGGGTACCGGGTCTCAGCCCGTCAGTGGAAGAATCGACCTCTCGGGACCGCAGGGGGCGCAACTGCGCACCGCCCTCGCCTCGGTGCAGCGGATCTGTCCGGAGTTCGCGCCGGTTCAGGTGCTGCGGCGCAGCGGACGGTCCGTCCTCCTGGTCGGGACCACAGGGCGGATGACCGCCGTCGCAAAGGTTTTACTGGACCACTCGCCGGAGTGGCGCGAGCGCTACCGGCACGAAATAGCGGCGTACCGGACGTTCGTCCGGCACCGCCCGCCGGTCCGGGTGCCGCGGCTGATCGCCGCCGACCCGGAGAACTGCACGCTGGTGGTGGAACGGATGGCGGGCCGGGTCGCGGCGCTGCAGCGGCACCCGGTGGAGCCGCCGCCGCGGGTCGACCTACGGGCCGCCCTGGGTGCGGTGTGCCGGGTCAACCAGTGGCGGCCGCCGGCCGAGCTGTTCGGAACCCCGATGAACTATGCGCGGCGGATCGCCCGCGACTACGAGTTGGGGCTGCTGACCGACCGGGACCTCGGCGACCTGCAGAAGCTGCTGCACGGCGTGAAGCTGTCGGGCACGGCCCTGCAGTTCAACCACGGTGACGCGCTGCTGTCGAACCTGCTGCTGTCCCCGGCCGGCCCGGTGCTGCTCGACTGGGAGCACGCGGGCTGGTACCTGCCGGGCTACGACCTGGCCACGCTGTGGGCGGTGCTGGGCGACGCCCCGGCCGCCCGTGCCCAGATCAGCCGGCTCGCCCAGTCGGCCGGTCCGGCGGCGCGGGACGCCTTCCTGGTGAACCTGATGCTGGTGCTGACCCGGGAGATCCGGATGTCCGAGACGGCGGTGCAGCGCTCGATGCTGGCGACCGCCCCGACCCAGCCGCTGCCGGCGGGCTCCCTGTCCTCCGGGGAGGAGCAGCGGCTGCTGCTCCGCCGCCTGCACGACGACGCCGGAATGGCGCGCAGAGCGGTCCGCGCGGCGGTCGGCACGCGCTGATCCCTCCCGCACCCCGTGTACGCGAAGTCCCGTGGCCCCCACCGCCACGGGACTTCGCTCGTTCGCAGGTGCGCAGGCACCGGGGGTGGCGCGGCCGCTGCGCCGCCCGTGCGGCGCGGTCTTGCCCCGCTTGTCCCGGCGGGCTCCGTTAGCGTGGGGAGACGATCCGACGGGAGGCGCTGATGAAGTCCGGAGTGCGCAAGTGGGAGGCGGTGCGGGAGTTCGCCCTCGGCCTTCCGGAGGCCGTGGAGGAGCATCCGTGGGGTCCCGAGGACTGCGTGGTGAAGGTGAACAAGAAGATCTTCGTCTTCCTGGGGAACACCGACGGGCCGGGGCAGCCCGGCCTGTCCGTGAAGCTCAAGGACGAGGCGCTGCACGGGCACGCGATGGCCTCGTCCGGAGCGGAGCCCACCGGATACGGCCTGGGCCGCTCCGGGTGGGTGTCCGTTCCGCTGCCGGAGAAGGGGGCGCCCTCCGTGCAGGTGCTGTGCGAGTGGGTGGAGGAGAGCTACCGCACCGTGGCCCTCAAGCGGCACGTGAAGGAACTGGACGCCCGGATCCAGGCAGGGGGCTGAGGGCCGGATCTCGTGCCGGGGCGCCGGATGCCTTGACATCACATGATCCCCCGAAGACCTTTTCTGACTCAGCATCAGACCTGCTGGAGCCGATCCCCGCCCTCCCCACACCGCTGGAGCCTGCCCATGTCCGCAAGCGCTTCACGCACCTCCCCCGGAACCCGCCCGTCGAGACGTACGGTCCTCGCCGGTACGGGCGCCGGAGTGCTCGCCGCCACCGTGCTGCCCTCCGCCGCGGCCCGGGCCGCCGGCGTCCAGGACGGCCCCCCGCTCGGTGAGTTCGACGTCGTCGTGGTCGGTTCCGGGGCCGCCGGGATGACCGCGGCGCTCACCGCCGCCACACGGGGGCTGACCGTGCTGGTCGTCGAGAAGGCCCCCACCTTCGGCGGATCGGCCGCCCGTTCCGGGGCGGGCATCTGGCTGCCGAACAATTCGGTGATCCTGGGCGCGGGGGTGCCGGACACCCCGCAGAAGGCGGCGACGTACCTCGCGGCCGTGGTCGGGCCGGAGGTGCCGGCCGACCGCCAGGCCGCCTTCCTGGCCAACGGTCCGCGGATGCTGGACTTCGTGATGGCCCACAGTCCCCTCAAGTTCCGTTTCATGGAGGGGTACAGCGACTACTACCCCGATCTGCCGGGCGGGCTGCCGAACGGCCGGTCCATCGAGCCGGACCAGATCGACGGCAACGTCCTCGGAGCCGAACTGGCCCGCCTGAACCCGGCGTACATGCCCGTCCCGGCCGGGATGGTGGTCTTCAGCCAGGACTACAAGTGGCTGAACCTCGCGGCGGTGAGCGCCAAGGGGCTCGCGGTGTCGACCGAGTGCCTGGCGCGCGGCACCAAGGCGGCGCTGCGCGGGGAGAAGCCACTGACCATGGGCCAGGCCCTGGCGGCCGGGCTGCGGGCCGGACTGCAGCGGGCCGGGGTCCCGGTGTGGCTGAACAGTCCGCTGGTCGACCTGGTCCAGGAGGGCGGCGCGGTCACCGGCGTGGTGGTGGAGAAGGAGGGCGTACGGGGAACCGTACGGGCCCGGCGCGGGGTGGTCGTCGGCTCGGGCGGCTTCGAGCACAACGCGGCGATGCGGGCGCAGTACCAGCAGCAGCCGGTCGGCACCCAGTGGTCGGTGGGCGCGAAGGAGAACACCGGTGACGGGATCCGGGCGGGGCAGCGGGCCGGGGCCGCGCTGGCCCTGATGGACGACGCCTGGTGGGGGCCGTCGATCCCGCTGCCCGGGGAGCCGTACTTCTGCCTCGCCGAACGGACCCTGCCGGGCGGGCTGATCGTGAACGCGAACGGCGCGCGGTTCGTCAACGAGGCGGCGCCGTACAGCGATGTGGTGCACGTGATGTACGAGAAGGACCGGGGCGCCCCCGGTTCGCACATCCCGGCGTGGCTGATCGTGGATCAGAACTACCGCAACAAGTACCTGTTCAAGGACGTCCTGCCGACGCTCGTCTTCCCCGATGCCTGGTACCGGGCGGGTGCGGCGAAGAAGGCGTGGACGTGGGACGCACTGGCGGACCAGATCGGGGTTCCGGCGGGCGCACTGCGGGCGACGCTCAACCGGTTCAACGCGCAGGCGTGGAGCGGGACCGACTCCGACTTCCACCGGGGCGACACGGCGTACGACCACTACTACACGGACCCGAACGTGCATCCGAACTCGTGCCTGGCGCCGATCTGGGCCCCGCCGTTCTACGCGTTCAAGATCGTGCCGGGGGACCTCGGGACGAAGGGCGGCATCGTGACGGACGCCCGGGCCCGGGCCCTGCGGGCGGACGGCTCGGTGATCCGCGGCCTGTACGCGGCGGGCAACGCGAGCGCGGCGGTGATGGGCCACAGCTACGCGGGGGCCGGGTCGACGATCGGGCCCGCGATGACGTTCGGCTACGTGGCGGCGAACGACATCGCGGACGCGTGACGGCCCGGCGGTGGGGTTGGTGCGGAAGTGTCGCCCTAGCCCTGCTGGAAGAGCTCGGCGGGGAGCGGCTTCAGGAGGGCGTAGAGGTCATCGGTGATCGGGCGGTCCCAGCTGGCGATGGTCACCAGCACGTTGTCACTGCGGTCGAACTGGACGCAGGAGATGCGGGACTCCGACAGCTTGACCTTCCGGACGATGAGGAGGTTGTCGCCCTGCATGACGGGGCAGTCCTCGACGCCGGTGACCTCGACGTCCTCGTCGTTCTCCAGGGCGTCGAGGAGCTGGGCCACCTCGAAGGGGACCTCGCCGTCGGAGAGGTCCCGGGCCGGGGAACCCTCGGGGAGGTTACCGATGATCATCGCGGGGCCGCGTCCGCCGAACAGGTCGTAGCGGAGGAAGACACCCTGGCAGCTGCCGTCGGGCGCGGGCAGCAGCCCGGCCCCGAGATTGCCCGGCCAGTCCCCCGGGTCCATGGCCAGGACGTCGAAGTCCGGGCCGGCGGGTGTGGCGGCGCGGTGGCGGCGGAGGAAGGACATGCCGCCATGGTACGTGGCCGCACGGGTTTTCCGGCCCGGGGGCCCGCATCCCGGCGCCGCCCGGGCCGGGCGCGCCGGCCCGGCCGGTCAGACCGGGGGCACCAGGGTGAACCAGCGCGGGAGCAGGGTGGCGTCCCCATCCGTGACCCGCAGGGCGGTGGCCGGCAGCCGTCCCCACAGGAAGAGGGCGAGGTCCGAGGCCGTCCCGGTGGCCTCGACGTCCACCGGGGCGGTGGGGCCTGACTCCAGTGCGGGGCCGCACTCCAGCAGGACCTCGTCCGCCGCGAAGACGACCGTCCAGGTTTCCGGTCCGTCGGTACTCCGGAAGCGGTACCTCTCCCCCGTACCGGCGGGGGCCGCCTTCCACGAACGGCGGGCCGGGGCCATCACCTCGCAGGTCTGGGTGACGGCGTCCGCCGCGACGTGGGGGTGGAGCGGGCCCGGGGTCCCCGTCGCGGACTGTGCGTCCCAGCGGTGGACGGCCAGCTCGATCAGCTGCATGCGCAGCCAGAAGCCCGAGGTCTGCTCGGGCGACCAGGTCCACACGGGGGTGTGCGGTCCCAGCTCCAGGCACAGCTCCGCCAGCTCCCGGGCGCCCTGCGCGAACCACTCCGTCAGCGCGTCCGGGGCGGCCGGGACCTGCGGGAGGCCGAAGCCGGCGGGGTCGGGCGGGGCCGCGAGCCGTTCCCGTAGGACATGGGCCAGGAAGCGGTGCACGCCCCCGAGGTGGGCGACGAGGTCGGAGACCGTCCAGCCGGGGCACGAGGGGACGGCCGGCACCGGCTCGCCGCGGTCGAAGGCGTGGCGGACGGCCTTCTCGAACGCCGATGTCTCGCTCTGGAAGTGGGCGATGCGGTCGTTGTGATCCATGCGGTTGACCCTGCCCGCCGGAGGGCGGAGTCTCCCGCATTGCCCTCCGGGCGAACACCTCCGGCGCGACACGCCGACCGCCGGGCACGGGCCAACACGATGCAAATCGGACGGCAATGTAGTGTGATCATGATCATCTGAACAGGTTCAACACTGGGGGGCCGGTGTACCGTCACCTTGTCATGATCTCCGCCGCCGTCGTCGCGGCAGCCGTCGGTCTCGTCGTACCGGGCGCGGCACACGCGGCCGGACCGGCCGCGAACCACACGCAGGACGCAGCCTGGCGGCCTACACCGCGTACGCCTCCAGGGCGGCCGGCAGGCCCGGGACGTCGGAACCGAGCTTGCGGCAGGCCGCGGACAGGGCCCAGTCCGGGCCCTGTCCGGGGCGGCCGGAGCCGTCCGGGGCGGGCCTGCCCGCTGCCCGCCGCGCCGCCCGGAGCTCCTCCTCCGTGAGCGCGTGCGGCGGGCGCCCGCCTTCCTCGTCCTTCCCGTCCGGCCCGCACGGCAGGGTGCCGCCCAGCCCGAGCAGGATGTCGGCCGCCCGGACCGCCAGCCCGTCGGCGCCGCATTCCCGGGCCGTCATCACGGCACGCGCCAGCAGGTCCACGTCCCGCAGCTCGGTGCCCAGCGCGGCCAGGGCGCGGGCCAGTTCGTAGCCCGCCGGTGACTCCGCGAGCAGGACGACCGCCTCCTCGAGCAGTCCGGCCCGGTCCTCCGGTGCCGCGACCTCGGCCGCCACCCGCAGGGCCTGGCCGATGCCCGAAGGGGCGCCGAAGGCGCGGGCCCGCCGGACGGCGTCGCCGGCCAGGGCACGGGCCCGGTGCGGATCGTCCGCCGCGACGGCCCGGGCCAGGTGCAGCTGCCACGGGCACCACGCCGGATTCTGTATGCCGCGCGGGGTCAGCCGCCGGTCGACCTCCTCCAGCTCGGCGACCGCCGCCCGTACCTGGCCGCGGGCCAGCAGCAGTTCGGCGTAGACGGTCTGGGAGTCGGGGAAGACCACGGCCGCCGGGAAGGGCCTGCCGTACTCGTGCTCCCGTCCCAGCTCCCAGGCCTCGTCGACCCGGCCCCGCGCGAGCAGCGTCGTGAGGAGGATCGCTATGGCGTACCAGTGCACGGGGGTGCGCCGGCCCACGCGTTCGGCCAGCCGCAGCCCGGCCCGCGCCAGGTCCTCGGCCCCGGCGAGCCGCCCGCGCCGGTGGAGGATGTAGGCGCGCAGGCTGTACGCGAAGGAGAGGTGCGCCCCGCGCCAGCCCTGCCGTTCGAACTCGGCGGTGCCCTCCTCGAACAGCTCCTCCGCCCGTCCCGGCCGGTCGGCGTACATGTGGGCCATCGCGACCAGGACCGGGACCTCGAAGCCGCGGTCCTCGTGGGCCCAGCTGAAGGGCCGCTCCAGCACCCGTCCCGCGTGGTGCAGCACCACGTCCACCGGCTCTCCCCGCAGGCAGGCGTCCCAGGCGCGCAGCCCGATGACGTACCGCTCCGTGAGGTCGCGTCCGGGCAGCCGGTCGGCGAGCCGGGCGAGGCGCCGCGAGCGGGCCGGGGAGTCGGTCTCCGCGGCGTTGAAGGCGTCCCACATGAACTGCTCGGACTGCAGGCGCAGCCGGGCCCGGACGTCCTGGGTGTACGGGATCTCCCGTGCGAGGGATTCCGAGGCCTCGGCGAGGCGGTCGCTGTGCGAGAGCACCTGGGCGAGCCGGATGACGATGCCCTGGCGCAGGGCCGGGTCGTCGAAGGGCTCGGCGAGGGCGGCCCGCAGGTGGTTGACGGTGTTGGCGGGCTCGGTGAGCAGGGAGGCGCAGCCGAGTTCGTACAGGACGGCCGCGCGCTCGTCGAAGTCGGGGGGCTCGCGCAGCGCGCGGGCGAGCTGGCGACGGGCCGCCTCGGGGGCGCCGGCACGGAGGTTCTCGCCGGCGGCCTCGCGCAGGATGCGCACCACCCAGGGATCGTTCTCGGGGTGGGTCTCCAGGAGGTGGCGGGCCGCGGCGGAGGGGCCGAGTCCGGCGTCGACGACGGCTGCGGCGGCCTTGCCGTGCAGGGCGACGCGGAGCGCGTCGGGGATGGCGCGGTAGATGCCGGTGGCGATGAGGGGGTGGACGAACTCCAGCCCCGCGTCGGGCTCCTCCGTGGCGGCGGAGAGGATGCGCGCGTCCCGCAGCCGCCGGGTGGCGTCCACGGCCTCCTCGGCGCCGAGGGCGGCGACCCGCGCCGCTATGTCCTGCGGGATGGCGGTGCCGAGGACGGCGCAGGCCCAGGCGAAGCGGACGGTGGAGGGGCCGAGGCGTTCGAGGCGGGCGACGAGGCCGCTGCCGCGCTGGGCTGCGGCGAGGTCGCGCAGCAGCGGAGCGTTCGCCTCGACCGGGGTCAGGCCCTTGTCGCGGACCTTGGCGGCGAGTTCGACGGCCTCGAAGGGGTTGCCGGTGGTGACGGCCCACGCCTCCCGGCAGAAGGCGTCCTCGGCGTGGTCGCCGAGGGCCTCGCGGACCAGGGCGGCGACGGCGGCCGGGGTGAGCGGCGCGAGGGGCAGCGGGCGCTGTCCCGCCCGGCCCGGCAGCGTACGGAAGGCGTCCGCGTCCGCGGGAAGTTCGTCGGGGCGGTAGGCGACGACGAGGAGCAGCGGGAGGTGTTCGGCGCGCGGGGCGAAGGCGGCGAGCCAGCCGAGGGACTCGGGGTCGGCCCAGTGGGCGTCGTCGAGGACGAGGGTGACGGGGGCACGTTTGACGACGAGGTGGGTGAGGACCCAGTCGAGTCCGTCGCGCAGGCCCTGGGGGTCGGGCGGGGCGCCCTGTTCGGGTGCGCACAGTCCGAGGGCCGGTCCGACGATGGAGTACCAGCCCCCGAGGGCCGCGCGCAGTTCCTGCTCGGAGGTGCCGGCCAGCTGGGGCTGGATCAGCTGGCGGGCGACGTGGAAGGGCTGGCTCTGCTCCTGTTCCCCGCCCCGGGCGGCGAGGACGGTGCAGGAGCGGGCGCAGGCGCGGCGGCGCAGCTCGGCGAGCAGGGTGGTCTTGCCGAGGCCGGCCGGGCCGGAGAAGGCGAGCAGTGCGCCGCCGGCGTCGGGCCCGGGACCGGTGAGCTGGTCCAGGGCTTCGTCGACGGTGGCGAGTTCGGCCTCGCGTTCGACCATCGTGCGCCGCATGCGGGTCCGGCGGTCCGTCATGGCTGGTACCCCCCAGGCCTGTTCGGAGCATCAGCGTACGCCCGCGCACAGGGCGGGGGATCCCACAGTGAGGAAAGAATCCGATCTTCTTTTCCGGCTGCCTTTCAGTGGGCCCTTCGGGGGCACTTGGGAGCACTTCGGGGGTCGTTCCGGGACGTGTCAGTCCCGTGCGGAGCGTGCCGCGAGGTCCTCCAGGACGGCCACGGCCTCGGCCGCCCGGTCGGCCGCCACGAACAGGTGGTCGTGGTGGTAGCCGGCGATGACGTTGCAGCTCAGGCCGTGCGCCCCGAGTTCGGCGGCGAAGGCGGCGGTGAGGCCGACGGCGTCGAGCGCGGAGTGGATCCGCAGGGTGATCCAGCCGGCGGTGTAGTCGTAGGCGAGCCCGGCGGCGTCGGCGTCCTCCTGCCGCAGGACCAGGGTGAGGCCCTCCCGCTCCAGAACGGTGGCGACGGGCGCGGTCCCGGCCGGCGCGGTGCCCCCGGGGACGGTGCAGAAGACGTACCGCCCCTCGTTCAACTCGGGCCGCATACCGCTCAGCAGTTTCCGCAGGTCCTGCTCTCCACTCATGCGGTCACCCTATCCATGTGCCCCGGCTTGGCCCGGTCCGCGGCTGCGAGGGGCGTCGGGTTCATGCGGGATCCTCCGAGTGGTGCCAGGAACCGCCCCATACCTCGGCGAGCTCCTGCCGGTCACCGGATGCGAGGCGCGCCGCGAGGCGGTCCACCTCGGCCACCGCGTCCCCGTCGCCGACGTCCAGGGTCACCCCGAGCTGCAGCCACGGCCGGCCCTCCCGATCCGCTGCCGCATCGGGGTGGATGAGCACCAGCTGCAGACGGTTCCGCTCGGCCTGGTCGGTCCAGACCGCGTCCAGCTCGCACTCCCACCGCCGCGACCAGCCCGGGTCCGCCCGGAGCCGCTCTGCCAGCAGGCCCGCCACGGTCCGGGCCGGCCACTCCCAGGCGCGGTCCTGACCTGCCCGGCGGACCTCGGCCGCGTACCGCGCGGCGTCGAACCGGAACTCCGGCAGGTCCGCGTTGCCACCGGCCGGGTTGCGCCAGCCGTCCCAGACGACCTCGTCGCCCTCCCGCCGCACCGTCACGTACAGCGCCCCGCAGCAGATCTCCGTGCAGGAGATCCGCGCCAGCCGTACCTCGTGGGGCCCGTCCTCGGCGAGGGCGATGCCGCCCGGCCCCAGAACGACCCACGGGTCCTCTCCCGACCACGCCGCCCACAGCTCCGCCAGGACGTCGCGCCCGTCGACCACGGGCCGGACCTGCACCCATCCCCGCACCGGCGCCACGATCCGCAGCTCCAGCACGTGGCGCCGTTCCGCTCCCATCGTTCTCCTCTCACTCGTACGCGTAGAGCTGCCGGTGCCACCACGGGCGCGGGCTCCCCGACCGGTCCGTGGTGGCGGCGTCCCGGTCGAACACCGTCCGCCTGCGGAACTCCGCGTCAAGGAGTCGCAGTACGCGGCCCAGTGCGCGCCGGGCCTCGGGCGGCAGGGCCCGGTACGCGTCGGCCGGTTCGTCCCGGACCACGGCGACGTCGTCGAGCGCGCACAGCGGGGCCGGGCAGACGGCGGGGGTCAGCCGCAGGCGGGAGCCGGGGCTCCGCAGGAAGGCGCGATAGCGCCGCAGCAGGTCCCCGATCGGGTGGTGGCGGCCGGTGGCCGTCCACTGCACCTCCGCGCTCACGGCGGGCGACAGGCGGTCCACGGGCGGGAGTTCGCACGCCCAGGCGGGTGGCCGCCGACCGGCGTGGGTTCCTCGTGCGGCGCGCAGCGCGCCGGGCCGTCTACGCGGCATCGCCCTTTCGCCGGATGATCGTCACGGGCCCATCCTGCCGGGGCGCTCCACGGGGCGCAAAGGGATTCGGCGGCCACCGGGCCGGCGCCTCCGCGCCCGGTGGTGCCGCGCGTACGGGGTCGGTCTAGGTCAGGTCGAACTCCCCACCCCGGGCGTTCAGTACGAACTTGTGCCACTCGTCCGGCGTGAAGATCAGCGAGGGGCTCTCGGGGCGCTCGCTGTTGCGCATGGCGATGAAGCCCTCCACGAAGGCGATCTGGACGTCACCCGCTCCCCGGCTGCTCGACTGCCAGTCCGCCTCGGTGAGATCGAGGTCCGGCTTGCCCCAGCCAGCGAGGGGCTGTGAAGTCATGCTCTCTGCCACGTGCGTGCTCCTCCCGGTACGTCGTCCGGGGGCAAGGTTAACCACCGCAGCGCGTGGCGCACAGGCCACGTTGAGTCACCGTGTCCCGCCGCGATGTCCGGCCAGGCCGGGGAGGCGAGGATCGCGTCGCGGACCAGGCCATCGCGCAGTGTCGTGATGCGCGCCGTGTTCGCGGTGACAGCCTGACGGACCGCGGCGGTCATCCGGCCCATCTGCGGCAGGAACACCCCCAGGTCGACACGGCGGGCCAGCTGGGGCCAGGCCGCGCCCTGCATCAGCACGGCGAGGATGTCATCGCCGAGGTGGCCGCGCAGCTTGTCGGCCGACCAGCCCGGGGCCATCTTCTCCGCGTCCTCGCCGAGCTCCTCCTCCTTGCCGGTAAGGCGCTTCTGGGCGGCGCGGCGGACCGCGTCGGAGATAGTCATCACCAGGCAGTAGGCCATCGCCGTGGTCTGCGCCGCCCGCTCCGCGTCGTTGAATGACAGATTCACCCGCCGTGCGTGGGGAGCGGACGTCAGCCGCTCCCGCCCCCGTACCCCGGCGGCGGGACCCAGATTGAGATCATGGAATTCGATGACCGATTCCGACTGATCCCAGTCGGCCCACCCACGGAGATCCCCAAGTGAGAGAAGCAGATCCCGGCGTCGTGGTCACCTGGGCCCCGGGCGAAACCACGGTTCGGTGGAGTGGCCCGGCAGGGAGCGCTGAGAAGTCGTACGAGCGTCCGCCGCAGGATGTCATGGCGTGGCGGGAGTACGACGAGACGCTGGTCGTGGTGGTGGAAGCCGTCAACACTGCACCGTTCACCCCGTCGGACAACGCGGTGGTCTTCCGGGCCGACGGCTCGGAGCGGTTCCGGCTGCACCCCCCGCGCGGCCTGGTGTACACGCCGAGCGACGTGCACGGCTTCTACCTCGCTGTGCCGCAGGACGGCCGACCGCTCATGATCATGGCCACGCGCAACGCGGGCGATTTCCAGGGCCGCATCGACCTAGAGACGGGCGAGATCGTGGACACCAACATGTGGCGATGAGCCGGGAGGAAACGAGCCGACCGGGAAGATCGGCGCCGATCCCGGCGCCGGGTCCCGGCCAGGGAAGGGGCGGCCCACCGCTCCTTGGTGTTCCGATCTCTGCGACCAGCAGCTCGTCAGAACGCGCCGGCCGGCTCGCGCCGTGCTGCATCCCTCGGTAGCGGAAACGGGCAGCTCCCCCTACTCTGCCGCTCGTGGCTCTGACCTGCATTTCCCCGCACAGCAGTCGCGGTTGACGCGCCGCCGCGCGCACCGGTTTGCTGAGTTCAATGCCCTCACGGTCGCCCCGGGCACCGACAACGCCCCTTTCGCCGCAGGTCGGCAGGTGAAGCGGGGCTCAGGGCTGGAGGCGGCGTGCCGCCACCTCGCTCGTACCGAGCGCCGTCGCGACCACGTCCGTGCCGCCGCACCCCGCCGCGATCTCCTGCAGCCCGTCCCGCTCCGCCTCATCCACCGCCAGACCCCAGCGCAGCTTCGTCGCGGCCCGCTCCGCGCTGTACCAACACAGGGCTCCGGCAACGTCCCGAGCCACTCGGCGGGGTCACGGTCGGCTTCAGGTCCACGCACTCAGCGTCCGCCGGGCGGGAGAGAGATGCCCGCGTCTCTCCCGGCCATCGTCGACGGCCGGCTCAGCCGGCCAGCCTGACAGGCTGGCCCCACCCTGAGCTTGTTCTTTATCTACCAGGATCTTCCAGGCTTGCCGATGGCCTTGAGAGTCTCGGGGCGTTTGACGGTTTTGCCGACGTCGTAGCGGGTGGCGGGCCGTCGGTTCTTCGAGCCGAGGGGGCGTCCGGGACCAGCGCCACGAGGTGAGCCGGTCCGCCGAGCAGGGCCCGTCCGACCGCAGCCACGGCGAAACATCGACCGCCAGCACCAGGCGCCCGCCCTCGAACCGGGCAATGGCAGTCCGGCCAGCAGCGTCCGCAGCCGCTCGACGTTGATCCGGCCGTGGTTGAGGGCTCCGCACAGCGCACGGTGCCCACGACGGTGCTGACCAAGGAGTACACGTGACCATGACGAAGGCCGTGAGGGTGAGTCTGCTGCACCACAACGTCCGGCGGGGAGCACATGATCAGACGAAGGCCGCCCCACGTCCGGCGAATCCCCAGGCGAGCGAACCCGTTCGAGACACCGTTCGACCTTGTGGCACCATGTGCGGCATGACGACCAACCGAAAGGTCCATGCCGCGTAGACGGCCAGGACGCATCCGGGCTGGAGCCCCGGACCGGCAGCAGTCACAGCGCTCAAGGCCGGCCATCGACCGTCTCTCCTCACGAGCGCTGTCCGAGATCGTTCGCCTCGAACGCAGCCGGAACTACCTCCAACCGGGGGACATCAGTGCGGCATTGCGCCTGTGGAAGGACTACGTCCACAGGCCCGCGCGCGAGCTCTGGCACGACGACGAGTTCGGCAACGTGCACTGGTACTGCTGCGGCAACCCTCTCGAAGGCCGTGCCCTACTCGACGGCGCGATCCGAGCAATGTCGCCTCGCGGAGCCCGCGAGCTCCGCAAGATCATCGAAGAGCTCGACGCCTTCATGGGGCCGCCCGACCCAGCGGCAGACCGCCGAAGATGAAGTACAAGCTGAGTCCTTGTTCTCGATCCCCAAAGGCCAGTTCAGAGACGGATCGCCCCTGCTCCGGGTCTCCGGTCGCGTTCGCTGAACGGTTGCGGTAGCTGTGCAGCGAACGGCATTCCCAGGACTCTTGGGTCCATAGGACCGACGATCACGATGCAGTCCGAAATCTTGATCAAAGCCGTCCAGGTGGCCTCGACCCGCATGGGCCGGAAGGGCGTACGACCGCAGCCGCGACAGAGGAAGCCCTCCGGAACCGCTCAGCCAAAGCCTCGTCGGGGCGGCAGACGTCGCCCCCCGCCCACATCCGACGACCCCCCGACCCTCTATAACAGAGACCCGTTCTAGCGTCCCCTCTCTGCCGTTGGCCTACCGGCCGGCCCGGGGGATCAGAAACAGGTTCAACGCGGCGAAGGGCCCGAGCAGGGCGCAGCAGTCGTTCCAGCGGGCCCTGGCGGCCCTCGCGCAGTGGGTCGAACGGGAAGGCGCGGACTGGCCGGTACGAAGGGCCCACGGCAAGGAGATCGCGGTCGACCCCCTCGCGGCGCCGCCGGCCCCCGAAGGCGTCGCTGTCCGATTTGGCGGGTTCCCACCTCCGGTCACACCTGCGGTCCCCCGCTGCAAGCAACCGTCCAGCCAACGGCTCGGCCCCCGCTCGGTGCAACCCTCTCCGGGGGTGGCGCGGCCTCCAGTCGGTCCAGTCGTTCCGCCCCGTATTGCTTCGCCTCGCGCTGGATCTGAGCCGGGACTACTGACCGGCTATCGCCGTAAGGTCGCATTCCTTGATCTTTTTCTTGATCTTGTTCTTCTTGCCCATGCCAGTTCCCCTCAGTCGAGTGAGGACCACCCGAGAAGTGGGCCGCTGCCCACGCGCTCCGTGGGCTTCGACATCCGTGCTGCGCAGCACGTCGAGCACTGTCACACCCCCTGGAGAAGGACCAGGCACGCGCCGTCCGTCTGGGTGGAACGGGGGCTGCCGCGGTCACTGAGCTCTTTCAGAGTGGCCACTGATCGGGTGACGGGCCAGCGTCCCGCAACGCACGAGGCTCCCGTGCCGTTGAGAGAAGTGCTTGACGTCTCAACTCATCAACACAGGAACCTCGTTGGTCCCCCGTCCTGCCGCCCTCGACCTGCCGCACGCTCTGGTCGAGTGGGTATCGATGCTCATCGTCACCCGTGAGGGTGACCGACGCTGCAAGCTCCCGCCCCACCAGCGCGCCCTCGTCGGCCTGGTCTACCTGCGCCGGCACGAGACGCTCGCGCAGATCGCCGCCGGCTTCGGCATATCCGTCGGGACCGCCCACGCCTACGTCACGGCCGTCGTCAACCACCTGTCCCGCCGGGCACCCGGTCTGCTGCGGGTCCTGCGCGAGACGGATCCTGATCACGTCCTGCTCGACGGGACGCTCGCCGAGTGCGACCGGGTCGGCGACAGCCGGGCCGACTTCTCCCAGAAGCACCGCCGTCACGGCGTGAACGTGCAGGTCGTGGCCGATCCCACCGGCAACCTGCTGTGGATCTCACCCGTGCTGCCCGGCCGCACCCATGTCCTGACCGCGGCCCGCACCCACCGCATCATCCGGATCTGCGAACGCCAGGGCGTCCCCGTGCTCGCCGACCGCGCCTACATCGGGGCCGGCCCCTGGGTGACCACGCCCATCAGACGGCTTCCCGGCCAGGACCTCACCACAACCCAGCAGACGATCAACCGAGCCCTGTCAGCGGCACGAGCACCGGTCGAACGAAGCATCGCGCGACTCAAGTCCTGGCAGATCCTGCGCCGGGCCCGCTGCAGCCCCAACCGCATGACCGTCATCGCCGCAGCCATCCTCACCCTGGAACGTCGACGCTGATGCATCTCATTGCGGTTCCAGGGTGAGGACGGATTGGCAATGACCGTCATCCAGTTGGGAACCGTCTCACGACCAGACAAGTCGCCCTTCGGCAACGGAACAGACCGGATAGTCCCCCGCGCCGATCCTCGTCAGCATCTCCGCCACGGAGTCGAAGTAGTGAGCCAGTGACGCTTACTCGCCGGTGACCGTGGGCGCACCCACGAACCATCTGCCGATACGTCCGTCCCTCGCGTCGATGAACTTTCCCATCCAGCCGTCCCGGTCCGACAGGAACGGGATCCACTCCTCGCGCCATTCGCTCCCACCGGACAAGGGATGATTCGCGTAGAGCCTCTCCATCGCCCGGATGCCCAGAAAGAAGCTTCCCTCGTCGGGGAACCCGTCGAAGCCGCAGCACATCACGTCGTCGTCGACGTCTTCCTCCGGCAGATCCAGATTGTTCTGCAACAGCCACGTCCGCAGGTCCCCATGAAGGGAGATCCCCATCCGTTCCTCGGCTGCCGTGAGCATCTGCTCCGTAGCGGGCCCCGGCAGATCCGCGTGATCGGCCGGCGCGTGCTCTCGAAGAAGGCTCATCACACGCGACCAACTCTCAGCCACACTCATCGCCCTATGCCCTCTGTCCTCTTCTACAGGGATGTCTCCGTCCGACTACGCCACTGCGGAGGTTGGGAAGTACCGGCCGGAGAACCTTGCAGGGATGGTACTTCGAGCATGCGTTCCATCCCTCCCCACAATCACCTTCCGCCCCGAATCGCAGGACCGGCCCCTCAGCGAAGTGACCGCCCGCGACTTTTCACAGACAATCCACCGTGCCCGGCGGGCCCAGCCGAGGAGCTTCCAGGCTCAAGCGAGGGCCGCGGCGTCACCCTGGAGTGGCGAAGCTGAAAACGCTCACTCTTCGCGAAGGACGCGGATGCTCGTCACTTCCGTGTCGACCGCGTCCGCCACGCGCCGAGCTCACCGCGGACAGGCTCCGTACGTTGGCCGCCCCCGGGCTGGACCGGTCGGCGGCGTGACGCCGGGGTCGCGCCGCTGTTGAGGCCGCCACGCGCCCCGTACCTCGCGGAACGCGGATGCCCCGCCCGTCTTCCGGGCGGGGCATCCGTGTCCGTCCGGCGGATTCAGCGGCACTTAGCGCGTGGAGTCCTGCGACCGGAAGGTCTTCATGGTTCCGATTCCCTGGCGAGACGACCAGTGAAATACGTCTGGCTTCTCCATGCGTACCGTCACCCCGGAATCGGCGCCCCGGACATTCAGGTGATGACCGGTACTGAACACCACACGAAGCGAGCCGGAGGTGAACACGACCACCGACCGGGCAGTGGCACCGACGAGATCCGGAACGTTTTCATCGGTGAGCACCACCGCATCCGGGGCGGTCACCGGCCCGTAGGTCAGGAGGACCGGGCCGGAGATTTCCAGTACCACTTCGTCTGCGAAAACCACGGTGAGGCCCTGCCCGTCCGAGGCCCGGGAGAACGCCGAGACAGTGCTGCCCCGCAGGCCGATGAGCCAGCGGCCCTCATATTCCTCAATCACGGTTTTCCCGGCAAGTGGTCGAAGATGTTCCCGATGCTCTCCCCCGGCGACCCGTCGGGCACCTTCGGGTACACGTCGCCGGTCCTGGTACCGATGAGCATATCGGGGTTCCTGTTGGTTCCGATTCCTCGCCAGCCACCCTGAGCCTTGACTTTCCCGGACGGCCCACCCAGCGCACCAACAACTGCTAAAACACGGCCTATCGCTTGGACCACGGGTCCGGGGGGCGGCGGGCCCGGGACGGCAGCGGTCAGGCCAGGAAGCGCTCGACGGCCTCGCGGGCGCGAGCGTTCGAGGCCGCAGCGTCGGCCAGGGACCGGGCGAGGGCATCGATCCACTCGTCCAGGCCCACGGGGCGCCGCGAGAGCACGATGCCCCGTACCTCGTGGCGGATCTCCCCGGCCACCCGGCCCCGGTCCATCCGCAGCAAGAGCCGCTGCGCCCCGAGCGCGACGTCCAGTGCGGCGACCGAACCCTCGCGCCCGGCCACCCGTTCCGCGAGGGAACGCCTGCGCTTGACCCGTACGGCGCCGGGCGGCAGCGAGTCCGCCAGGTTCGCAGACAGCACGTTGACGTAGAGGTTCAGGTCCGCGCTGTCCCGGCGCAGCGCCGCGGCCAGCAGTTCCACTTCCCGCTCAGGCATCGAGGCCCAGCACCATGGTCGGCCGGTCGATGACGTGGTCGTCGCGCAGCGGGCGCACCGCGGTCCCGATGGCGAAGAACTCGGTGGTGTGCGATCCCCAGCTGTGCGAGTGCTGCCTCAGCTGGACCGCCACGATCCCCTCGGCGTCCAGGGCCTTCCCCTCCGCCTGCATGCGGCTCATCGCCAGCTCGCGCGCGTCGTAGAGCGCCTGGGTGAACGTCTCGATCTCGACGTTGCGGCCCGTGGTGCTCAGCGCTTGGGCGAATCGCTGGTGCGCCACGTGGTACACGCACGACCCCATGACCATGTCCAACGGCGCGTATCCGGCCCGGATCAGCGTCCAGAAGTCCTGGCCGGACAGGTCCGAGGTGAACGGCCTGCCCTTGTTGTTGAGCCAGGTGCCGCCCGGTCCCGGGTCCGCACCGTCCGCCTTCACCGCCGTGCCGACCGCGATGAACTCGGCGATGTCCGAGCCGAACTCCTTGAACTCGATGTCCAGCCGCACCCCCACGACCCCGTCCGCCCCCAGAGCGCTCGCCTCGGCCTCCATCCGGCTCATCGCCAGATCGCGCGCGTGGTACATGGCCTGGGACAGCTTGGTCAGCTCCTGGTTCTTCGACCACCTGCCGAGCTGCACGCCGACGTGGTAGACCGACGAGCCGAGGACCAGGCCGAGCGGGCGGAAGCCGGCCTCGCGCACCAGCAGGAACTCGTTCACCGTCAGGTCCGAGGTGAAGAACGAGCCCTTCGCCCCCGGCTGGAGCTGCGCGAGCCGCCGCATCGCTCCCTCGGGTATTCCCTCGGCAGCCGGCTGCGCGACTCCCCCGGCCGCTTCCCGCCCCGTTGTCTCGGCCATGTCAGCCCTCGCGCTCCAGTCTCATGATGGTCAGTGGCCTGGGCCCGGCGGGCCGCCCGGAGCGGCCGAACCGGGCGATGGAGGTGCCGACGAAGACCGCCTCCGCGCTGAAGTCGCGCGCGTACCCGAAGCTGGGGCACTCGCTCTCGCGCACCCTCAACTCCACGTCGTCCACCACCACTCCGTCGGCACCGTGCTTCGCGGCATCGAGGGCCAGCTGTTTCCGGGCGTCCTGGCGGACGTGGTTGATCAGCTGGGTGTAGCCGTCGACCTCCTGGTTCCCGGCGGTCCAGTGGATCCGGCGGGAGGTGCGCCAGTCGTCGTGCCGGGCGTCGAGGGCGATGCCGAAGGCGAGTCCGGTGGGAACCCACCCGGCGTACAGGAGCTTGGCGAAGTCCTGACCGCTCAGGTGCGAGGTGAAGGGCACGCGCGGCCGGACGCGCGAGCGGGCCCGCACCGCGGTGCCCAGCGCGGTGAACTCCAGCCCGTCCTCCGAGAACTCGACCTCGCGGACCCGCAGCTCCATCCCGACGATCCCGTCGCCGCCGAGCGCACGGCACTCGGCCACCGCGCGGGCCAGCGCCACCCTGCGCGCCTCGTACATCGTCCTCACCAACTGCGAGAAGGACGAAGCCCACGCCGAGGACGGCACCTTCTTGCCGCCGGTGACCGACCACGCACCCGGGCAGCCCCAGAGGCCGGTGTACCCGATGGTGAAGACGGCCGTACCGAGCACCTGCCCGACCGGCTCGAACCCAACGCCCTTGACCGCCGCGAACTCCTCGACCGACAGCGCCGAGTCCCAGGTACCGCCGGCCCGGGGCTTTGCCGCCCCACCGGCAGCGCCCCCCGGCAGACCGGCGTCTCGTTGGTGTGTCATCGGCTCCTGTGCCATCGGCCTCTCGGCTGACCGCGCGGATCGCGTCGCCCTTTTCGGCAGCGTATGTCATCGGCCGGATGAGCGAAACGGAGATGAAGCTGCCGACCTCCACCAGCAAGACCTCGCCCACCGCGAACGCGTCCTCGGGCCCAAGCAGCCCGACACCCTCACCGATCGCAACCACCTCGCGCAACTCGGAACACAGGCACCATCCAGGCTTGCCGGTCCATGGCGTTGGGGGGTCTCCGGAACCGTAGGCGCGGGTGAGCGGGCTCTGCGCAGGCCATCGAACCGGTGCTCAGCCCGCAGCGGCAGCAGTTCCCTGACCGAACCTGCGCACCTCCGCCGCGTCCAGGCGCAGCGGGTGGCGGTAGACGCCGCCGTGGTCGATGGCGCGATCCGCGCTGACCTCGGCGACCAGGGCGGGGCGGACGAGGGTGGTGTCGAGGACGTCGCGGCTCCCCCACGTCGCCGAGAAGCGCACGCCCTCCCACGGATGCCCGGGCGCGGCCGCGGTGAGGTGCTCGGCGACCTGCCGAGCGGTGTCCGGGCGCAGCGGTACGGTGCGGCCGACCGCGCGCAGCCGGCGGTCCTGGTCGCGGCGGCCGAGGACGAGAAGTTGCGGGCGGGTCAGGGTGCCGGTGATCGCGCCGATGATCGCTTCGGTGGTGTCGCGTCTTCTGACCTTGGTCCAGCCGCGGTATCCGGGCAGGCAGCGCTGGGACATGCTCTTGATCTGGATGCCTTCGACGCCGGACACGTCCGTCCAGGACTCAAGCCACTCCCGTGCCTTGGCCAGGTCCGTCGTCATCGGGCACCACGTCCACGGGGCCGTCAGGGCGTGCTCGGAGAACAGCCCTTCCAGCAGGGCGCGCCGCTCGGCGTACGGGCGCGTCAAAAGCTCCTGGCCGTCGTCCTGCTGCAAGAGGTCGAAGGCGACGAAGTAGGCCGGCCACCGGGCGGCGAGGGCCGGCGGCGCCGCGAGCCCGGGTGGCGGCCCGGCGCTGCAACGCCTCGAACGACAACCGGCCCGCCTCGGCATCCCAGACGACCAGTCCGGCTCAACTTCTGTGGACCTGGATCGATGTGGCAGTGCGTCCGCAGGACGAGCCCGCCGGGGGCTCCCGGCTCAGACGGCCGCGGTGTGGCCCGCCGGTACCTCCTCGCCGGGGGCCACCGGCCCGGGCGGGGTGCCGTCGCCGAACGGCCGTCCGCCGAGCGCCGCCCGGCGGTGCGGCTCCAGCCAACCCGACAGGTCCGGGCCGCCCGGCACGATGCCGGTGGGGTTGATGTCGTCGTGCACCAGGTAGTAGTGCCGCTTGATGTGGTCGAAGTCGACGGTGTCGCCGAAGCCGGGTGTCTGGAACAGGTCCCGCGCGTACGCCCACAACACGGGCATCTCGCTCAGCTTGTGCCGGTTGCACTTGAAGTGGCCGTGGTAGACGGCGTCGAAGCGGACCAGCGTGGTGAACAGGCGCACGTCGGCTTCGGTGATCGTGTCGCCGACGAGGTACCGGGATCCCCCAAGCCGTTGCGAGAGCCAGTCCAGCCGCGCGAAGAGGCGCTCGTAGGCCGAGGTGTACGCCTCCTGTGACCCGGCGAACCCGGCCCGGTAGACGCCGTTGTTCACGTCCTCGTAGACCAGGCTGTTCACCGCGTCGATCTCCCGCTGCAGAGCGGCCGGGTAGAGATCGGGCGCCCGGGCCCGATGGTAGGGCCCCCACTCCAGCGACATATCGATTGTGATCTGCGCGAAATCGTTGGTCACCACCTCGCCCGACGGTACGTCCACGATCGCCGGCACCGTGATGCCACGGTCGTAGCCGGGATCGCGAGCGAGATAGGCGTCGCGCAGCCGTTCGATGCCCAGTACCGGGTCGCGGCCGCCCGGGTCGAGGTGGAAGGACCAGCTGCGCTCGTCGTGCTCCGGCCCGGCGACGGCCATGCCAAGGGCGTTCTCCAGCCCCAGGAGCCGGCGTACGATCACCGTCCGGCTCGCCCACGGACAGGCACGGCTGATCACCAGTCGGTAGCGGCCCGGCTCCACGGGGAACCCGTCACGCCCGTCTGCCGTGATGCGGGTGGTGATGTACTGGCTGTCGCGGGTGTACTCCTTGCCACGGTTCACGTAGCTCACGCCCTCGCAGATACCCGAAAACGGGGGCCGCAAGCGGCGGACGCCACTCAGAGATGCGCTGCGGTGTCGCGGCGGTCGCGTGGATGTGCGTGCCGTAGCCCGCCGGGGCGGACGTGCAATGGCAAGCACGGGCCGCCGCCGTGTCCGGCTCCGGTCACCCCGCCCGAACGGTCGGGCAACCGGCACGCGCCAGGGCCCCTGCGTGCGCTCCCCGACGGCGGGCTGACACTGGAGGCATGGATCCGAACGAAGCTCTGCGTCGGATCGCCTTCCTCCTCGAATGGCGCGGCGCGTCCCCGTACCGGGTGCGGGCCTTCCACACGGCAGCCGACGCCGCCCGCGACCTGCAACCGGGCCCGGTGGACGCCGCCCAGGCCAGACGACTGCGCGGCGTGGGCCCGGTCACCGCCGAGGTGATCTCCCAGGCATCCACCGGAGCGGTACCGAGCTACCTCGCCCGCCTGCAGGCCGAAGCCGGCCCGGGCGCCCAAGCCGGCTGGGACCTGGCGGCTGCGAGCACCGGGGACTGCCACCTGCACTCCGACTGGTCGGACGGCGGCAGCCCGCTCGAGGACATGGCCGAGGCGGCCCGCGCCCTGGGCCACCAATGGGCCGTTCTGACGGATCATTCGCCGCGGCTGACGATCGCCCATGGCCTGAGCCCGGATCGGCTCAAACGCCAACTACAGGCCGTGGCCGCCATGAATTCCAGGATGGGCCCAGACTTTCGGCTGCTCACCGGCATCGAGTGCGACATCCTCGAGGACGGCTCGCTCGACCAGGACGAAGACCTGCTCGGCCGTCTCGACATCGTCGTGGCATCCGTGCACTCCAAGCTCCGATCGGAACCCGAGCCCATGACCGCCCGCCTGCTGGCTGCGGTGCGCAACCGGCACGTCGACGTCCTGGGGCACTGCACAGGGCGGATCATCACGGGTCGGGGGCGCCCGGAGTCCCGCTTCGACGCCGAGGCCGTGTTCGCCGCGTGCGCAGAGGCCGGTACCGCGGTGGAGATCAACTGGACCTGGCCGCTCGGGCGGCTGCTGACCAGCAGAAGCGGCCGAGCGTGAACCACCTAACGCGCAGGGAGCAATGCGGGTGGGGCGGAAGATGTCGGCCAGGATCCGGGAGGCTGTGGCCACCCTCCACAGCACCGGTGGGACCGTCACCGTCAAGGGCGGCGCCGCAGACAACGGCGGCGCGGGCGGCGGCGCCGTCCGCAGCGGCACGAGCAGAGTGGGCGCCTTGATGCGGCCGACGAGGTTCGTGATGTCCATCGACTCGATGAGTCCGGCGGGAGACCAGAAGTCGGTGAACATCTTGCCCTTGCGGGCGTCGAGCATCGCCGGAACGGAGAAGGGCTCGATGCGCTTCTTCAACGCCGCGGCCGCGTCCGGGGGCAGCTCGGGGACGACCTCCTCGTTCCAGATGGTGTTCGTCTCCTCTTTTGTCCAGGGTGACGATCTTCCGGAGCTCCGGAGATGTAGAGCTGGTCGTCCGCCGTCAGGAGTAGCTCTCCCTGCGGAACGGAGTCATGGTTGCTGTGCTGGTCGGAGAGGCTGGGCCATGTCTGTCCGGCCCGCAGGAAGCCGGCCGGCGCCCCTGTGGATGCGGCAGACGGTGAGCGCGCCGGATGACGACTGCTGCGGGACTGCCCGCACTGGGCACGACCTGTACGAGCGCCGACCTTGTCGGCCGCTGTGTCCTCAGAGGCGGAGGATGGCCAGGGCGGTGTCGTCGGTGACGCCAGCGGGCGGGATCAGGTCCCTCAGGAGGGCGTCGGCGCGCTGGCCGGGGTCGGCGGTGCGGTGACGGGTGAGGGAGTCGGCGAGCCGGTGGAGGCCGGTGTCGATGTCTTCGTGGCGGCGCTCGATGAGTCCGTCCTCCGTCGCCGACCCGGGTCCGTCGTCAGGACGTGGGCTCCTCGGCCCCCACCAGCCACATCGCGAAGAACTGCGCGCCGCCGCCGTACGCGTGGCCCAGGGCCCGCCGAGCTCCCGGAACCTGGTGTTCCCCGGCCTGGCCGCGGACTTGGAGGGCGGCTTCCGCGAAGCGGATCATCCCGGAGGCGCCGATCGGGTTGGTGGACAGGACCCCGCCGGAGGGATTGACCGGAAGGTCCCCGTCGAGTTCGGTGACCCCCGCCTCGGTGAGCTTCCAGCCCTCGCCCTCCGCCGCGAACCCGAGGTTCTCCAGCCACATCGGCTCGTACCAGGAAAAGGGCACGTACATCTCCACCGCGTCGATCTCCCGGCGCGGATCCGTGATCCCGGCCTGGCGGTAGACGTCGGCCGCGCAGTCCTTGCCGGCCTGCGGCGAGACGAAGTCCTTGCCCGCGAAGAGGGTCGGCTCGCTGCGCATCGCCCCGCCGTGCACCCAGGCGGCCGGCTTCGGCGCACGGGCCGCGCCCGCCCGGTCGGTGAGGACCATCGCGCAGGCGCCGTCCGAGGAGGGGCAGGTCTCGGAGTACCGGATCGGGTCCCACAGCATCGGCGAGGCCAGGACCTTCTCCAGGGTGATGTCGTGCTCGTGGAGGTGCGCGTAGGGGTTCTTCAGGGCGTTGCGCCGGTCCTTGTAGGCGACCAGCGAGCCCACCGTGTCGGGCGCGCCGGTGCGCCGCATGTACGCGCGCACGTGCGGGGCGAAGAACCCGCCCGCACCCGCCAGCAGCGGCTGCTGGAAGGGGACGGGGAGGGAGAGCCCCCACATGGCGTTCGACTCGGACTGCTTCTCGAAGGCGAGGGTGAGGACGGTCCGGTGGACGCGCGCCGCCACGAGGTTGGAGGCGACGAGGGCGGTGGACCCGCCGACCGAACCGGCCGTGTGCACGCGCAGCATCGGCTTGCCGACCGCGCCGAGCGCGTCGGCCAGGTACAGCTCCGGCATCATCACCCCCTCGAAGAAGTCGGGGGCCTTGCCGATGACGACGGCGTCGATGTCCGCCCAGGTCAGCTCGGCGTCGGCGAGTGCGCGCGCCGCCGCCTCGCGGACCAGTCCGGCGATGGATACGTCGTGGCGGGCGGCCACGTGCTTGGTCTGGCCGATGCCGACGACGGCGACCGGTTCCTTGCCGGACCTGCCGGTTGCGCTCATGCTCGGTCCCCTTCCAGGACGGCGACCAGGTTCTGCTGCAGGCAGGGGCCGGAGGTGGCGTGGGCGACGGCCCGGTCGGACTCGCCGCGGTGGATGCGGGCGGCCGCCTCGCCGATGCGGATCAGGCCGGCGGCCATGACCGGGTTGGCCGCGAGCGCTCCGCCGGAGGGGTTGACGCTCACGCCGTCCCCGAGCCCGAGTGCCTTGCGGAGCACCACTTCCTGGGAGGAGAACGGCGCGTGCAGTTCCGCCGTGTCCACCGGCGCCTCGAAGACGCCCGCGTGTTCGGCGGCGATCCGGGTGGACGGGGAGTCGGTGAGGTCGCGCAGGCCGAGGCTGTGCGCCTCGATGCGGTGGTCGATGCCGGTGATCCAAGCCGGGCGTTCGCACAGCTGCCGGGCCAGGTCGCCGGCCGCCAGGATCACGGCGGCCACGCCGTCTCCGACGGGCGGGCAGTCCCCGGTGCGCAGCGGCCGGACCTGGTAGTCGCCTTGTGGGACCGAACCGCTCAGCTGGGCGTGCGGGTTGGTCCCGGCGGCGGCCCGGCTGCGCGCTCCGATGGCGGCCAGGGCGGGCTCGTCGGTCTGCCCCGCGTCGATGAGGGCCTGGGCCTGGAGGGCGGCGAGGGCCACCGAGTCGGGCCAGAGGGGCGCCACGTAGTACGGGTCGAGCTGCCGGGTCAGGACGTCCCGTACCGAGCCGGGCGAGGACTTTCCGTACGAGTAGACGAGCGCGGTGTCGGCCTCGCCGGTCTGGATCTTGACCCAGGCCTCGTAGAGGGCCCAGGCGCCGTCCATCTCCACGTGCGACTCGGAGATCGGCGGCCAGGCGCCGACCCCGTCGAGGGTCATGGTGAAGGAGAAGGCCCGGCCGGCCAGGTAGTCGCTGGAGCCGGAGCAGGTGAAGCCGATCTCCCCGGCCTTCAGGCCGGTCGCCGCCAGTACCTGGTGCAGGACCGGCATGACCATTTCGACTTCGCTGAGCTCGTCGGTGCGGCGCAGGTGGGCGCTCTGCGCGAAGGCGACCACCGCGACCTCACGGGCGTGTCGGGCCATCAGATGAGCTCCTTGTACGCGTCGTAGTCCGCGTCCGGCTCGCCGGTGGGGCGGTAGTGGTCGGGGTAGCGGCCGCCCTCGGTCCACACGGGCTCGACCCGCAGGCCCATGCGCACCTGGTCGTACGGGATGCCGCCGATCCGGCCGTGGAGGGCGAGGCCGGCGCCGTCGAGGGCGATGTGGGCGTAGACGTACGGGACCTCGATGTCGAGGTTCTTGGCCTTGATGTTGACGATGCAGTACGTGGTGACCGTGCCCGCGGGGCCGACCTCCACCTGGTCGGTGGTGGCCACGCCGCAGGTGGGGCAGGCGCCGCGCGGAGGGACGTACACCTTGTGGCAGGAGGGGCAGCGCTCGCCGACCGTCTTCCGCTCGGAGAGGGCGTTGATGTAGGCGGTCTGGGCGCGGCCCGGGCTGTAGACGTAGTCCAGGCGGGCCTGCGCGACGATGCCGGTGACGGCGCCGGTGAAGTCCCCGTCGTGCGGGGCGGCCTCGCCGCCCGCCGGGCCCTCGTACGGTTCGAAGCAGGCGATGTCGGTGATGGCGCCGGTGCGCTCGGCGGCCCAGCGGACGCGCACCCGCATGCCGGTGTGCACGGCCTCGGGGCCGGGTGCGTCGAGGGCGTGCAGGAGGGCGGTGTCCGCACCGTCGAGCTTGACCAGCACCCAGGCGAAGGGGGTGTCCAGGGGCTGGTGGGGGCGGGGCCGGCCGTTCCACGCCCAGGTGGTGACGGTGCCGGTGGCGGCGACCTCGACGAGCTCGCGGATTTCCTCGGCGGTGACGGGGTCGTACTCGACGGGAGGGACCATCACCTTCCCGTCGGCCGTCTTCACCCCGAGGACGACGCCTTCGCGCAGGCCGGTGAGGAAGGCGCTCTGGACGGGGCCGAGGGACCGGGTGAACGGAAACTCGACGACCAGGGGCGCGCGGAGCACCTCCGGTGGGGAGGCAGCTGTCATGGTGGCTCTCCGATGTGTTGATTGCGAATGGCTCCCGCAGCCCCGCCGGCGCATCCTGCCTCGCCGGCGCTCGAGGCGCGGGGTCCGGGGGCTGGAGCCCCGGTCTTTGAGCACCGCCGGCACATCCCGGCCCCGCCGGCGTTCGAGGCGCCGGGGTACGCGGCGGAGCCCTGGCGGGCGCGACGGGCGGCTACTCCCGCCGGTACAGCGCGGGCCGCTTCTCCGCGAAGGCCCGCGCCCCCTCCTTCGCGTCCGCCGTGTCGAAGATCGGCCACCCCCGCAGCAGCTCCGAGGCCAGCCCCTCCGTCTCCGTCATCCCGGCCGTCTCGTAGACCGACGCCTTCACCGCCTCCACGGCCAGCGGCCCGCACGCGTTGATCCGCTCCGCGGTCTCCAGCGCCGCCTCCAGTGCCGTGCCGTCCGGCACCACGCGCCCGACGAGCCCGATCCGAGCCGCCTCCTCCGCGGAGTACGGCCGACCGGTCAGCAGCATCTCGAGGGCGTGCGTGCGCGGGATCTGGCGCGGCAGCCGCACCGTGGAGCCGCCGATCGGGAACAGCCCCCGCTTGACCTCGAAGAGCCCGAAGGTGGCTCCTTCGCCCGCCACCCGGATGTCGGTGCCCTGCAGGATCTCCGTCCCGCCCGCCACGCAGTAGCCTTCCACCGCCGCGACCACCGGCTTGCGCGGCCGGTGGTGACGGAGCATCGCCTTCCAGTGCAGGTCGGGATCGGCCTTGAGGCGGTCCCGGTACTGGTCGCCCGCCATCCCCTTCCCGGCCAGCGCCTTGAGGTCCATGCCGGCGCAGAAGTCCCCGCCGGCGCCGGTCAGGACCACCGAGCGGATCGTGTCGTCGGCGTCCGCCTCCAGCCAGCCGTCGTACAGGCCCACCAGCAGCGGCAGCGAGAGCGCGTTCTTCGCCTCGGGCCTGTTCATGGTGAGCACCAGCGTGGCGCCGTGCCGTTCCACGGTCAGGTGTTCTGTCCCACCCATTGCCGTCCTCCCGTCTCAAGACCTAGAACAGGTTGCAGTAGGGGCGGGTGCAGTTCAATAGTTTTCTGACACTCAGTCAGATTTCTTGGGCGGCGCCCTTCCCAGTTGCCGGCTCCGGCGCTCTAATGACCGCCGAGCAGACCAGCCACGGGGCCAGTCGTCGGGAACGTTCGGGGTCAGGAGGAACGGTGGAGTACAACCTTGCCGACCTGTTCGAGTCGGTCGTGGACGTGGTCCCGGACCGTGAGGCCCTCGTCTACGTGGACCACCCCGGGACCGGTGCCGAGCGCCGCCTCACGTACGCGGAGCTGGACGCGGCGGCGAACCGGATCGCGCACCACCTGCTGGACAGCGGCCTGAAGCCCGGCGAGCACCTGGGGCTGCACCTCTACAACGGGATCGAGTACCTGCAGACCGTGCTGGCCTGCCTGAAGGCCCGGCTGGTCCCGGTGAACGTCAACTACCGGTACGTGGAGGAGGAGCTGGTCTACCTCTACAACGACGCCGATCTCGCCGCGCTCGTCTTCGAGGGCGAGTTCACCGAGCGGGTCGCGGCCGCCCTGCCGCAGACGACGAAGCTCCGGCACCTGATCCGGGTCGGAGACGCCCCGGGGGGCGCCCCGGAGCCCTCGATCGCGCCGGTGGCGTACGAGGAAGCCGAGGCGGCCGGCTCGCCCGAGCGGGGTTTCCCGCCGCGCAGCCCCGACGACCTGTTCATCATCTACACCGGCGGCACGACGGGCATGCCCAAGGGCGTCATGTGGCGGGCGGAGGACCTCTTCTTCGCCGGGCTCTTCGGCGGCGAGCCGTCGGGCGAGCCGGTGAAGCGGCCGGAGGAGCTGGCCGAAAGGGTCGCGTCGAAGGGCGCCGGGCTCACCTTCTTCCCCGCTCCCCCGCTGATGCACGGCACGTCGACCCTGACCTCGTTCATCGCCTTCAACTACGGCCAGCGGGTGGTCATCCACCGCAAGTACGCGCCCGAAGAGGTGCTCCGCACCATCGAGAAGGAGAAGGTCTCCAGCGTGTCGCTGGTCGGCGACGCGATGCTCAGGCCGCTCATCGACGCCCTGAAGGGCCCGCTCCGGGGCACGGACTTGTCCTCGCTGTTCAGCGTGTCCTCGTCCGGGGCGATCATGTCGGAGACGGTGCGCGCCGAGTTCCAGCGGCTGGTGCCGAACGTGCTCCTCCTGAACAACTTCGGGTCGTCCGAGTCCGGCTCCAACGGCCGGGCCGCGGACGACTCCGGCCCGGAGAAGGGCTTCCGCCTGGTGGTCAACGACCGTACGCAGGTGGTCGATCCGGTGACGCACGAGCCGGTCGCGGTCGGCGTGCCGGGGCGGCTCGCGCAGCGCGGGCACGTCCCGCTCGGCTACTACAACGACCCGGCCAAGACCGCCGAGACCTTCTTCCAGAAGGGCGCGGAGCGCTGGGTGCTGCTCGGCGACATGGCGACGGTCGACGAGCAGGGCATCGTCACGGTGCTCGGGCGGGGCTCGCAGTGCATCAACACGGGTGGCGAGAAGGTGTATCCGGAGGAGGTGGAACAGGCGCTGAAGTCCCACCCCGACGTGTACGACGCCCTGGTCGCCGGGGTCCCGGATCCGACGTGGGGCAGCCACGTGGCCGCGGTGGTCCAGGTCCGCGCGGGCTCGCCGGTGCCGACGCTGGACGAGATCCAGAGCCACTGCCGCACCCGCCTGGCGGGCTACAAGATCCCGCGCCAACTCGTCGTCGCACCCGCCATCCAGCGCTCCCCGAGCGGCAAGGCCGACTACCGCTGGGCGAAGGCGGTGGCGACGGAGGCGGACGCGGCCCCCCAGGGGTAGCGGCGGCGGGGACGGCTCCTGCGCGCCCGGGCCACGCGACCGCGGCTGCACGCCGAAGGCGTCGACGTCGCCGAGGACGCCCTCGTGCGGGCCGGCTCGGCAGCCCGCGCGGCAGCGGGCCGGCCGGGCCTCCGGGAACGCCTCGTCCCCCACCCGTGGGCAGCCGAGGACTTCGTCCCGCCGCAGCCGTTCGACCTCGTGCTGAGCATCGGGGCCCCGCACGCCTTCGGCGGCCTGCTCTCCACGCCTTCGGCGCTCTGCTCCCCACGCTCGCGGCGGCCCGCAGGCACCTGGCTCCAGGCGGCGGCGTCCTGATCGGTGAAGGGGTACGGGACCGCACCCCGGCCCCGGAGGAGATCGAGCCGCCCGGGGACTTCACCGACCCGGCGACGCCGTGGACCGCGTCGTGGCCGACGGATGGACCCCCGTCTCCGGGCACGTCAGCACGCGCCGCGAGCTGGACGACTGCCGGCTGACCGAGCTCGGGGCGCGGGACCCGGTCCAGCCCGCCCACGGGCAGTTCGCCGGGCTCGCAGGTCGGCCTGCTCGCCGCCGTCAGGTGCCGCAGGTGAGGAAGCGCTCCACCCTGGCCGCGAACCAGGCGGCGTCATCCAGCCACGGGAAGTGCCCGGCCCCGGACTGGACGTCGAGCGATCCCGCAGGGAACAGCGCGGCGAGCCGGCCGGCCAGCGCCGGACGGGGGTTCCCGTCCAGTTCCCCGGCCAGCACCAGCACCTCGCCCGTGAGCCGCCGCAGGCCTTCCCGGGTGGCGGGCGGGTCGAAGGCGCCGGGGCCCGCGTAGGCGTCGACGGCCTTCTCGTTCTGCTGCCGTCCGTTCGCCGCGCAGCCCGGGCCGTCTCGTCCCAGCGTCCGTAGAACAGCGGCGCGGCCAGGTCCCAGTCCGCTTCGCCACGGCCGTCGCCCGCGAGGATGCGCTCGTAGGCCTCGATGGCCGTGTCGTACGACTCGGTTCCCGCGCGGAGCCGGGCCCCCTCCAGTCGCTGCTCCGGGGTGACCGGGAGGTCCACCGCCCACGCCGTCGGGGTGACCAGGACGGTCCGGCGCAGCCGCTGCGGGTGCGCGGCCGCGTAGAGCTGGACGAGGTTGCCGCCGGCCGAGTGCGCGAGGAGGTCCATGCGCTCCAGGCCGAGGTGGATCCGGAGCGCCTCGACGTCGGCGACCTGGTGGTCGACGCGGTACGTCGACTCGTCGGCCGGTATCGCGGAGTCGCCCGTACCGCGCAGGTCGAGCAGGATGAGACGGCGGCCGGCGGCCAGTCCGCCGAGGTCGCCCAGCTACTCGGAGGCCCGCATGGCGCCGCCAGGGAGGCAGATCAGCGGTTCGCCCTCGCCGTGCGGGTGATAGGCGAGTTCGGTGCCGTCGTAGGTGGTGAAGGTAGGCATGGGAGCCATCACAACAGACGATCACTCGTTCGAGTCATTGATTTAGCCGGCCCGGCCCTGGCAATCTACCGAATGATCGTTCGGTTCACTCAGGATGAGGTGACGGCATGGCGCTGCACGCGGATCTCCACGACGAGGGCGAGCGGCTGAGCCGCGACGAGCTGGCCGCCCTCCAGCTGACGCGGCTGCGCGCGACCCTGCACCGCGCCTACGACAAGGTGCCGTTCTACCGGCAGGCCTTCGACAAGGCGGGCGTCCATCCGGACGACTGCCGCTCGCTCGCCGATCTCGCCCAGTTCCCCTTCACCGCCAAGGCAGATCTGCGCGACCAGTACCCCTTCGGGATGTTCGCCGTGCCCCGCTCCGAGGTGCGCCGCATCCACGCCTCCAGCGGCACCACCGGGCGTCCCACGGTCGTGGGGTACACCGACGGGGACCTCTCCACCTGGGCCGATGTTGTCGCGCGGTCCATACGTGCCGCGGGCGGCCGGCCGGGCCAGATCGTCCACATCGCCTACGGCTACGGGCTGTTCACCGGCGGGCTCGGCGCGCACTACGGTGCGGAGCGCCTCGGCTGTACGGTCGTGCCCGCCTCGGGCGGGATGACGGACCGCCAGGTCCGGCTCATCGAGGACTTCCGGCCGGAGGTCATCATGGTGACCCCGTCCTACATGCTGACCCTCCTCGACGAGATGGAGCGCCAGGGCATCGATCCCCGCGCCACCTCGCTCCGGACCGGCATTTTCGGCGCGGAGCCGTGGACCGAGGAGATGCGCCGGGAGATCGAGGAGCGGCTCGGCATAGACGCGGTGGACATCTACGGCCTGTCCGAGGTCATGGGCCCGGGCGTGGCTCAGGAATTCGCCTCGCACAAGGACGGCCTGCACATCTGGGAGGACCACTTCTACCCGGAGGTGGTCGATCCGCTGACGGGCGCGGTCCTGCCGGAGGGAGAGCAGGGCGAGCTGGTGTTCACCTCGCTCACCAAGGAGGCCATGCCCGTCATCCGCTACCGCACCCGGGATCTGACGCGGCTGCTGCCCGGCACGGCACGGCCCGCGTTCCGCCGGATGGAGAAGATCACAGGCCGCAGCGACGACATGATCATCCTGCGTGGCGTGAACCTGTACCCGACCCAGATAGAGGAGATACTCCTGCGGACGGCCGGCCTGGCTCCGCACTTCCAGCTGCGGCTGACGCGGGAGGGACGGATGGACGCCCTGACGGTACGGGTGGAGGCCCGCCGGGAGACGGACGCGGAGGAGCGGGAGGCCGCGGCCGCCCAGGTGGTCCGGGCCGTCAAGGAGGGGATCGGGGTATCGCTCCGGGTCGAGGTGGTCGACCCGGAGACGCTGGAGCGTTCGGTGGGGAAGATCAAGCGGCTGGTGGACCTCCGCGGTGAGGGGGCGGTTGCGGACATGCGTCCGGGCGGCTGAAACCACCCCTTCGGGCCCAATTCCGGGCGGCTCCCGGGAGCGGGATCGACCTCGCGGGTAGTGCATGACCTGTGACCTCGACCTTCCGGCAGCTCCACGACCGGCTCCAGGGCTCCCACATCGGGCTGGCCTGGAGCCGGGGCCGGGAGATGGAGCTGATGCACCGGGCGATGGGCTTCGCGGCCCTCGGGTTCCTCACCCTGGTGCCGCTGCTGGTGGTGGTCGCGGCCGCCGCGCCCGGCAGCGGTTCCGGGTTCGGCCGGTGGCTCGGCCAGGCCCTCGGGGTGGCTCCGTCCTCGCGGGCCCGGGTCGAGATGCTGTTCAGTGCCGCGGACCTGGCGCTACAGCGGACCACCGCCTTCGGTCTGGCCGCACTCGCCGTGTTCGGCCTGACCTTCGGCTCGGCCGTGCAGACCGGGTACGAGAAGGTCTGGGACCTGCCGACCGCCCGCTGGCACACCATGTGGCGGCACGTCGTCTGGCTCGCCCTGCTGGTCTGCTACCTCGCCCTGCTCGTCGGGATTCCCGCGCCCTCGGACGACGCCATCGGCACGGTCTTCGGCACGACGGGCGACCTCCTCGGGACCTGCCTGTTCTTCGTCGCCTCCCAGCGTCTGCTGCTCGGCGGCCGGGTGCGCTGGCGGGCGCTGGTGCCGGGGGCGGTGGCGACCAGCCTCGGCCTCCTGGGGCTGCGGGTCTTCTCCCAGATGGTGTTCTCTCCGCTCATCGCGTCCAACGCGGTGACGTACGGCCCCTTCGGCACGCTGCTGGTCGTCCAGTCCTGGCTGGTCGGCGTCGGCTTCGTGGTCTACGGCGGCGCACTCGTCGGCCGCCTCGTCCACGAACACTTCACCCTGCGGCGCCTCCGCCGCAGCGGCCTCCTGCCCCCCGAGGCCTTCC
>NZ_JARAYQ010000530.1:0-1633 GCF_033794505.1 Streptomyces sp. MB09-01
GGGGTGGGTGGAGGGCCGCTGGTCGGCGTCGTAGCCCCAGGGCTTGCGGGTGACGCCGAAGTCGGTCCAGGTGTCGGTGAAGCGGGTGGCTTCGGTGAGGGTCTGGTAGCCCATGTACTCGGCGAAGGACTCGTTGAGCCAGATGTCGTCGAACCAGGCGAGGGTGACGAGGTCGCCGAACCACATGTGGGCCATCTCGTGGGCGATGACCATGGCCCGGGACTGGCGTTCGGTGTCGGTGACGGCGGAGCGGTAGATGAACTCGTCGCGGAAGGTGACGAGGCCGGGGTTCTCCATGGCGCCGGCGTTGAACTCGGGTACGAAGGCCTGGTCGTAGGAGTCGAAGGGGTAGGGCTCGGTGAACTTCTCCTGGTACCGGTCGAAGCAGGCCTTGGTGAGGGAGAGGATTTCCTCGGCGTCGGCGTCCATGTGGGGTGCGAGGGACCGGCGGCAGTGGATGCCGAAGGGCAGTCCGGCGTGTTCGGTCGTCACGCTGTGCCAGGGGCCGGCGGCGACGGCGGCGAGGTAGGTGGAGATGACGGGCGTCGGGGCGGAGGTCCAGATGCCGGCGCCGTCGTGATCGCGTTCGCCGGTGCGGGTGGTGATGCCGTTGGCGAGGACGGTCCAGTGGGCGGGGGCGGTGACGGTGAACTCGAAGACGGCCTTCAGGTCGGGCTGGTCGAAGGCCGGGAAGACGCGCTGGACGTCGTCCATGAACATCTGGCTGTAGAGGTACGTTTCCCCGTCCGCGGGGTCGGTGAAGCGGTGCAGGCCCTCGCCGGTGCGGGAGTAGCGCATGCGGGTGTCGAGCTGCAGCTCGTGGGGGCCCTGGGTGAGGCCGGTGAGCGGGAGGCGGTTGTCGTCGAGGGCCGCCGGGTCGAGGGGGCGGCCGTCGAGGGTGACGGAGCGCAGTTCCTGCGGCTTCAGCTCGACGAAGGTGTCGCCGGCGGTGCGGGCGGTGAACCGGATGAGGGTGGTCGAGTCGAAGGTTTCGTCGTCGTCGCCGGTGAGGTCGAGGGTGACGGCGTAGTGGTGGACGTCGAGGAGCCGGGCTCGGAGCTGCGCTTCGCTGCGCGTCAGTGCGGACATGGGGCCATGCTGCCGCAGCAGGTGACGGAGTTCGATCTTCCGCTTCCCTCTTCCGCTGCGCGGCCGCCGCTCCGGTCCACGGCTCCCGGGCGGCTACTCCTCGCCCGCAGCGATCGTCTCGTGGTGGCGGATGACCTCGGCGATGATGAAGTTGAGGAGCTTCTCGGCGAAGGCGGGGTCGAGCTTGGCGTTCTCGGCGAGCTGGCGCAGCCGGGCGATCTGGCTGGCCTCGCGGCCCGGGTCGGCGGGCGGCAGCTGGTGCCGGGCCTTGAGGTGGCCGACCTGCTGGGTGCACTTGAAGCGTTCGGCGAGCATGTGGACCACGGCCGCGTCGATGTTGTCGATGCTGTCCCGCAGGCGGGCGAGTTCGGCTGTGACGTTCTCGTCGATGCCGCCGGCGGCGCCCTTGGCGGTGCCCGCGCCCGGGCCCGCGCCGTTGTCGAGGTCGCTGATGTTCATGGTTCCCGAGAATACGTGGCGGCAAGCCCACGCAACAGGAAGACGATACGTAGGCCGTCTGCGGCCGACAAAACAAAAAGAACAG
>NZ_JARAYQ010000531.1:0-1610 GCF_033794505.1 Streptomyces sp. MB09-01
CCCCGCCTCCGCGCCGACCGCCGGGCCAGGCCCCGGGCAGGGCCCCGGGCCGGTATCTGATGCCGGCGCGGATCCGCGGCCTCACATCCACGCACTGGCCACGGCGGGCCGTCACGTGGAGGCGGCCACGCTCGCTCAGGCGTGGGAGGAGTACGTCCTTCAGGCCTCTGGACACGCCTCCTTGGAGGCGACCGGGTGGGTGGAGATCCGTGCCGATCTGGCGCGGATGGCGGGTGATTTCCCGTTGGCCACCCGGCTGTGGATCAGCGCCGGCCGGGCTCGCCTGGCCCGGCAGGGTGCCGATGTTCCGGAGGTGCACGCCGCGGCGGCCGGCGCCCTGTACTGCTGGGCTCAGGTCAGGGACCGGGCCCTGGCGCTGGAGTCCGGGCCCGGGCTGCTCGCTCTCCTGGGTGCTCTGCCGTTGGCGGATCCCCGTCACCTGCTCCTTGCCGAGCAGCGGCTGCAGGCGCTGCGCACCGCCGACCGCCCCCGCGCCCTTCACGGGTAGTACCTGGGGAACGAACCGGGCGGCCGTCTCACGGGCCGGGTGGCAGACCTGTCCGTCCATCCGGAACGGTCAGGGGTGGCGGGTGTGCCGGAAGCGGCTGCGGTATTCGGTCGGGGTGGTGTTCAGTTTTCGGCGGAACGCGCGGATCAGGGTGTCGGGGGTGTTGAAGCCGCACGCCGAGGCGACCCGCTCCAGGGTGTCGTCCGTGGACTCGAGCTGGTTGCGGGCCACCTCGACGCGGGCCGATTCGATGTAGGCGGCCGGGGTCATGCCCAGTTCGGTCTTGAAGATGCGGGTGAGCTGCCGTTCGCTGACATGGGCGTGCTCGGCGAGATCGGTGACGGTGAGCCGGCCGGTGATGTTGCCGGTGATGTAGTGGCGCAGGTCGTCCATGCGCCGCGTCATGGAGACGGGCTCGATCGGGACGCTGAACTGGCTCTGCCCGCTGGGGCGCTTGAGGTACATCACCAGCTGCCGGGCGACGCGCAGCGCGACCGTCTCGCCGAAGTCCTCCGCGACCAGCGCCAGGGACAGGTCCAGGCACGCGGTGATCCCCGCTCCCGTCCACACGTCCTGGTCGCGGATGAAGATGGGATCCGCATCGACCTCGACCGCGGGGTGGTCGGCGGCGAGCTGCTGCGCGGTCGACCAGTGGGTGGTGGCGCGCTTGCCGTCCAGGAGCCCGGCTGCCGCCAGCAGATGCGCTCCCACGCACACCGACGCGATGCGCCGGGACCTGCCCGCAAGCTCCTTCACCCAGTGCACCACGGCCGGATCGGTGACGGCACGGACACGCGAGAGGCCGTCGACCTCGACCGAGCCGGGAACCATCAGGGTGTCGATGCTGCGTGCCGCCGCGTCGGCGAAGGTGACGTCGGGCAGGATCCGCACCCCGGCGGAGGTGGTGACCGCGTCCATCGTCTCGGCGGCCAGCACCACCTGATAGCCCTGCGCGCTGCCGGTCTCCCGCCGCAGCAGGGCGAACACCTCCGGGGGGCCGGTGACGTCGAGCAGGTCGACGCCGTCGAAGAGGAGCACGACGATCAACCGGTTCAGGCTGCTCACAGCGTTGTCGGTGTCATCGGACGGGACGGCTGAAAGC
>NZ_JARAYQ010000532.1:0-1596 GCF_033794505.1 Streptomyces sp. MB09-01
TTACGTCGTCGGCAGCTTCAAATGTTTATTAGAGCCAGGAGTTTGTCCTGCTACCTGTGGAGCGCTCGTACATCCGCTCGCATTCGACCGCCGGCCGTTCCCGCCCGGGACCGCCGGGCGCATTCGGGCGGTTGTACGAGCGCTCCACCGGGAGCAGGAAGCACCCCCTCCAAGTTCCCCAACTGGCGTTACGGGGTGGGACGGCGGGGTCTAGCGTGGGTATCCGGTGATCAACACCGGGCCCCGGGAACGCTGGGGGCCGGGCCCCACGTACCGAGGACGCCGATGTCCGGACTCCGCGCCGCCCGCCACTCCCCGTCGAGACACGCCGTCACCGGTCCCGGCCGGCAGATCCGCCCCCAACTGGTGCGCGCGGCCGTCCTGCCGGCGCTCGCCGCCGCGCTGAGCGGCGCAGCCGCGGTGATCTTCACCCTCCAGCTCGGCGGCGGCGCGGGCGAACGCGACGCCCGGCTCTGGCCGGTGCTCACCGGCTGCGCCCTGCTCGTGGTCGGCGCCCTCGCCGCGGCCCTGCTCGGGGCCCAGCGCGCCGCGAAGGCCGTACGGGACCGGTGCGAGGCGCTGCGCCGCTCCAGCGTGCGCGGCCGCCACGAGCTGCGCACCGCCGCCGACCGGCTGGAACGGGGCGAGACCCCGCCGCGTCCGGTGCGGGGCGGGCCGGCGCCCGGCGGAGACCCGTCCGGGGTGGACGAGTTCTGGCTGCTCTCCCAGGAGCTGCGCGGCGCCCGCGAACAGGCGCACGCCACCCTCGTACGGCTGGCCGGCCCGGCCACCCCGTCCGACAGCGAGCGCAAGGTCGAAGTCTTCGTCAACCTCGCGCGTCGGCTCCAGTCCCTGGTGCACCGGGAAATCTCGCTCCTCGACGACCTCGAGGACACGGTCGAGGACCCGGACCTGCTCAAGGAGCTCTTCCACGTCGACCACCTCGCCACCCGGATCCGCCGGCACGCCGAAAACCTCGCCGTGCTGGGCGGGGCCGCCTCCCGCCGCCAGTGGACCCGGCCGATCGAGCTGAGCGAGGTCCTGCGCTCCTCGGTCGCGGAGGTCGAGCAGTACACCCGGGTCAAGGTCGTGCCCCCGGCCGGCGGCAGCGTCCGCGGGCACGCCGTCGCCGACGTGGTGCACCTGCTGGCCGAACTGGTCGAGAACGCCACGGTCTTCTCCGCCCCCGACACCGATGTGGTGCTGCGCGCCGAGCGGGTCACCGCGGGGATCGCGGTCGAGGTGGAGGACCGGGGGCTGGGCATGCCGGTGGAGGAACAGCACCGGATGAACGCCCTGCTCGGTGACCCCGACCAGATCAGCGTCCGGCACCTGCTGGCGGACGGGCGGATCGGGCTGTTCGTCGTCGCGGCACTGGCCCGCCGGCACGGGATCGCCGTCGAGCTCAAGTCCAACATCTACGGTGGCGTGCTCGCCGTGCTCGTGCTGCCGCAGGAGCTGCTGGGCGCGGAGGCGCCGGGCGCCGCCGACGCGGCGGGCGGCTCCCGGTCCACCTCGTGGGGCACGGGCGAGGCCCCCTCGATCCCCCACCTGGAACCGGTCCCCGTGCCGGCGCCCTGGCAGCCGGCCCCGCAG
>NZ_JARAYQ010000533.1:0-1590 GCF_033794505.1 Streptomyces sp. MB09-01
CCCCCACCCCCGCCGCTCCCGCGCGTGGGGCGGAGGACCCGGCGCTGATCCTCTACACCTCCGGTACCACCGGCGCCCCCAAGGGCGTGGTCCTCAGCAGCGCCGCGATCACCGCCGACCTCGACGCCCTCGCCGAGGCCTGGCAGTGGAACGCCGCCGACACCCTCGTTCACGGTCTACCCCTGTTCCACGTCCACGGCCTGGTGCTCGGCGTCCTCGGCGCCCTGCGGACCGGCAGCCGTCTCGTGCACACCGGCCGCCCCACCCCCGACGCCTACGCCGCGGCGGGCGGCAGCCTGTACTTCGGGGTACCCACCGTCTGGTCCCGCATCGCCGCCGACCCGCAGGCCGCCGGCGCCCTGTCCGGGGCGCGGCTGCTGGTGTCGGGCAGTGCGGCTCTGCCCGCGCCGGTCTTCCGGGATCTGGAGCGCCTGAGCGGGCACCGCACCGTCGAGCGGTACGGGATGACCGAGACCCTGATCACCGTCAGCGGCCGGGCGGGCGGCCACCTCCACCCGGGCACGGTGGGCACCCCGCTGCCGGGCATCACCACCCGCATCGCCGCCGAGGACGGCGCGGAGATCGGCGAACTCCAGCTCACCGGGCCCACACTGTTCTCCGGCTACCTGAACCGGCCCGAGGCCACCGCCGCGGCCTACACTCCGGACGGCTGGTTCCGTACCGGGGACATCGCCGCCGTCGACGAGAGGGACGGCGTGCACCGCATCGTCGGCCGCGCCTCCACCGACATGATCAAGTCCGGCGGGTACCGGATCGGAGCGGGCGAGATCGAGAACGCCCTGCTGGACCACCCCCACGTCAGCGAAGCGGCCGTGGTCGGCGTCCCGGACGCGGACCTGGGCCAGCGCATCGTCGCCTTCGTCGTCGCCCAGCAGGTCTCCGGGGCCGAGCTCACCGACTTCGTCGCGACCCACCTATCGGTCCACAAAAGGCCGCGCGAGGTGCGCTTCGTCACCGCCATCCCCCGCAACGCCATGGGCAAACCGCAGAAGCGGCTGCTCTTGAGCGACGAGGGCCAGTCCCGACCCTAGGGCCCGTCGAGGGGGCTCCAGCCGACGACCCGGGTGAGTCCGACTCGCGCCGGACGTGGGCCTTCGCCCCATCCCCGTGCGTGGCGGGCGCTCGCTACGCACGGCAGGCCCGTGTCGCGTCGGGCGCATCATCGGGCCGCCTCGGGCAACAAGGCTGCCATGACGACGCAAAGCGGCACCCACGCGAGACGCTCACGGTTCCTGTGGCTCGTACCGGCCCAGGCCGCCGCGATGGTGGCGCTGGGCCTGTTCGTGACCGCCGTACCGGCGGGCCACCGGCTGGCGGCGGCGGAGGACCGGGTCACGGACGCGTTCGCCGCCCACCGGACCGCGTGGGCGGGCTCCGTGTCGGAGTGGCTGTCCGTCGTGGCCTCCACCCAAGGCATCGTCGGCGTGACGCTCATCTGCGTCATCTCCCTGCTCGCGCTGCCCCGCACCCCGCGCTGGGCCGACGCCGTCTTCCTGGGCGCGTCGGTCGCCGTGCAGTCGGCCGTCTTCCTGGTCGTGACGAGTGGTTGTCTCTTTAACCAACACAGGC
>NZ_JARAYQ010000534.1:0-1585 GCF_033794505.1 Streptomyces sp. MB09-01
TTCGGTGCGGTGTGCGGTGTGCGGTGTGCGCGGTGCGGTGCGGGTGGTACGGCTCCGGGTGCCGGCGCCCGAGGACGCGTAGGCCCCTCGGGTGCCCGGGCACGTCGCCCCGACCTGGCCCTCTCGGCCCGGCAGGGAGCCCGGCCGCGGCCCCCGGACGGCGCCCCTGTCCCGGGAGCAGACCCCCGGCCGGACTCCCTCCCGGCAGGCGCCGATCCGGTCAGACGCCCCCGCCTGGGCGCTCCCCGGAGGGCGTCCCCGGCGAGGCGCCGACCGTGCGACACACCGGTGAGGCACCTTCCCGCGGGACGCCCTGGCTGAGTGCCGTCCGTGGGACACCCTGGTGGGGCGCCGACCGGTGGGACACCCTGGTGGGGCGCCGACCGGTGGGACACCCTGGTGGGGCGCCGACCGGTGGGACACCCTGGTGGGGCGTCGGCCCGGCCGAACACCCCCGATGGGGGGAGCCGTCGGGGAGCGCACCGGAAGGGCGTCCGGGGCGGGATGCCGCCCCGGCGGGGCGTACCGCGACGGACGCCGCGCCGGTGAGGCGACACCACTCGGAGAGGCGACCCGGGTGGGGACGCCGAACCGGTCGAGCCCCCGGTAGAGGGGCGGCGTTCCGGAGGGGCGGCGCCGGTCGGCGCCGGGCCGGTGGGACGTCGTCGCGGAAGGGCGTCGCCGGTGGGGCGTCGGCCCCGGCCGAGTCGCCCCGGTCAGGCGTGCCGAGCCGGGTGGGCGTTCCTGGCGAGGTGGGTCGTCCCGGCCGAGCCTCGCGGTGAAGGGCGGTCCCGGGGACAGCCGCGCGGGGGCGGGGCGGGGGTCAGGCCGTGGGGGCCGGACAGCGGCCCGGACACTCGCCCGGCTCGGTACAGAGGCCGGGGGTGTGGAGCCGCGTGGCGAGAAGTTCGGTCGCGGACATGGCTCGGAGACTGTCAGCGCCCCGGCCGCCGGTCAACCCCTGCCCGAGGCCCCCGGGGGTGGCCGGAACGGGCCCCCCACCGGACCTCGCACACCGACGGTGACCTGGACTTTCCTTCGGCTCCGCCCATCATCCGCAGCGCCCTCGACGGCCGAAAACCCATGGCCGGATTTCACGACCCCGCAACGCCACCGCCACGCACGCGGCCCGCCGGGCGGCGGCGATTGACCCTCGACCTGGTGCAGGGCTCAGAGTTCTGGGTGTGGAGAGCGAGATGCGCAGCATTGGCGAGATGGCCCGGGACAGCGGACTGAGCGTGAGCGCGCTGCGGTTCTACGACGGTGCGGGCGTGCTGGTCCCTGCCTGGGTGGATCCGGTCAGCGGCTACCGGTGGTACGGCCCCGAGCAGCTCGAAGAGTCCCGGTTGCTGGCCCGGCTGCGGCGGGCGGGCATGCCGCTGGCGGACATCCGGCTGGTGCTGGCCGGCTGGTCCAGTGCGGACACCGACCTGGTGCGCAAGCTGCTCGAGGCACATCTGCGCCGTCTTGAACGGGGGCTGTCCGATGCGCGCAGTGAGTTCTCCACCGTCCGAGCGCTACTCGAAAGCAGGGAGAATCCGATGACCGTGCTCCGCAGCACCGCCGCGACCACCGCCACCACTGG
>NZ_JARAYQ010000535.1:0-1575 GCF_033794505.1 Streptomyces sp. MB09-01
GCAGGCCTCAACCACCTCGGTGACCTCACCTTCACCACAACCCGGCACACCGAGAATCGGCTGGTAAGCGGCAATTTTAGGCGAAAACGACCTCTCAGAGGGCGTTTAGCCCATATTCGGGGTTCTTTATATGGGTCTGCGCTCTGGTTTGGCTGGGACCACTGAGGCTGGTGTGAGTAGTGGTGCATGAGTCGCGGTTCCGGCGCCGTGTTGGCCTGGCTGCTCCTGTTTCATCCCGAGGCGCCGGGTTGTGCGCCGTGCGCTTCGGGCGCCGGTATCTGCGCCCAGGCCCGCCGGGTCCTGGCTGGGTAGCCCAGAATCGTGCCTGAACGCCGCCGATATCCCAGTGACCTGTCCGATGCCCGGTGGGAGCTGGTCGAGCCGGTCCTCACCGCCTGGCGGTCCGAACGCCGCGGCCGCGGCCTGGACATCGGCCGCCCACCGGACCACGACCTGCGCAGTCTGCTGGACGCGGTCCTCTACGTGAACCGGACAGGGATCCCCTGGCGCTACCTCCCGCACGACTACCCGCACTGGAACACCGTCTACGCCTACTTTGCCCGCTGGCAGGAGGAAGGCGTGTTCGACCACCTCAACAGCCTGCTGCGGCGGCAAGTCCGCAGGCGGGAGGGCCGCGAGGAGGAACCGACCGCCTGTGTCATCGACTCCCAGAGCATCAAGACTTCCACCAACGTCCCCGCCTGCGAGCAGGGCATCGATGCGGGCAAGAAGATCGTCGGCCGTAAGCGGAGCATCGTCATCGACACCGTCGGACTCCTCCTCGGAGTCCTGGTCACCGCGGCCAGCGTTCAGGACTCGATCGCCGGCCAGACCCTCATCGAACGGGTCGCCGCCGACCATCCCACCGTCCGCAAGACCTGGGTGGACGGCGGCTACCGCCAGCACCTCGTCGAACACGCTGCCACCCTCGGTATCGACATGCACATCGTCCGCCGCGACCCCGCCACCAGGGGGTTTGCCGTCCTGCCACGTCGTTGGACAGTCGAGAGAACGCTGGGATGGCTGATGAACCATCGCCGCCTGGCCCGCGATTACGAGGCCAAGTCCCATCGCTCCGAAGCCATGATCTACCTCGCCATGACAGCCTCATGACCCGCCGCCTGACAACGGAATCCACCCCGACCTGGCGCGGTGCGTGAACCACCCTCAACACGGCAATCTGGGATGAAACAACGGGATGAAACGCCCTCTCAAGCCGACGGAGTACCGGGGCCTCCCTTGGGGTGGCTGAGGAGTGGGCCTGGGCCGGCAGCTCGGCGGCCTGGGACGGCGGGGGAGAGGTAGCCGCGCTCGCGGGCTGCTTTGATCCAGTCCTTGATGGTCGGTTCAGGGCGGTCGAACAGGTCGGCCAGGCGCCGGTGGAGACCAGGACCGTTGATGGCTTCACGGAGATACCCTCAACCGCGAGTGGCCGCTGGTTTCGGGGCGCACCGCCAGCTGACCCGACCGACCGCGAGTTGACCCGTTCACCCCGACGGTCCCTGAGAGGGGCGGTACGGACGGCGCCCCCCCCGCGTCCGTACCGCCCCCCCCCCGTGAACCGCCCCCTCCCCT
>NZ_JARAYQ010000536.1:0-1571 GCF_033794505.1 Streptomyces sp. MB09-01
GATGGGTGGCGCCCGTCGGGGGCGGGCCGGGCGCCACCGGGATTCACTTTCCCCGGGACGGGCAGGCGCGGAAAGGGCCGACCGTCCCTCCCTGAGGGACGGTCCTCCCCTGCCGGCCGCACCCTGGCAGGGCGCACGGTGTCGGCATCGGCTCAGTCGACGAACGTCCCGGACCCTCGCAGGCAGGAGCGGACATGACCGTGTTGACCGCGCATTCGATCTCGGAGCTCGACGCCCACTGGCGCGCCGCCAACTACCTGACCGTCGGCCAGATCTACCTCATGGGCAACCCCCTGCTGGCCGAACCGCTTCGGCCGGAACACATCAAGCCGCGGCTGCTCGGCCACTGGGGCACCTCGCCCGGCCTGAACCTGGTACACACGCACCTCAACCGCGTGATCAGGGAACGCTCGATGCAGGCCCTGTGCGTCTGGGGCCCGGGTCACGGCGGACCCGCCGTCCTCGCCAACTCCTGGCTGGAGGGCACGTACAGCGAGACCTATCCGGACGTGAGCCGCGACGCCGACGGCATGGCCGAACTGTTCCGGCAGTTCTCCTTCCCCGGCGGAGTGCCGAGCCACGTGGCGCCGGAGACCCCCGGTTCCGTCCACGAGGGCGGGGAGCTGGGGTACGCCCTCTCCCACGCCTACGGAGCCGCCTTCGACCACCCCGAGCTGCTGGTCGCCTGCGTCATCGGCGACGGCGAGGCGGAGACCGGACCGCTGGCGGCGTCCTGGCATTCGAACAAGTTCCTCGACCCGGTCCACGACGGCGCGGTCCTGCCGATCCTGCACCTGAACGGCTACAAGATCGCCAATCCGACGGTGCTGTCCCGGATCCCCGAGGACGAGCTCGATGCGCTGCTGCGCGGTTACGGGCACGCTCCGCTGTACGTGACCGGCAGCGACCCCGCCCAGGTGCACCACGCCATGGCCCGCGCGCTGGACCGTGCCGTGGACCGCATCACCCTGATCCAGCAGGAGGCGCGGGCGGAGGGCGCCGACCGGGGACGGGAGTACGCACGCTGGCCGGTGATCGTCCTGCGCACGCCCAAGGGCTGGACCGGCCCGGCGACCGTCGACGGCGACCCGGTCGAGGGCACGTGGCGTGCTCACCAGGTCCCGCTCGCCGGGGTGCGCGAGAACCCGGCACACCTGCGACAGCTGGAGGACTGGCTGCGCTCGTACCGGCCGGAGGAGCTCTTCGACGCCGACGGCCGCCCGACGGCACAGGTCCTGGCCTGCGTCCCGGACGGCGGGCACCGCCTGGGCGCCGTACCGTACGCGAACGGAGGCCGCCTGCTGCGGCCGCTCCCGCTGCCCGCGCTCGACGCACACGCCGTCCCCGTCCCCAAGCCGGGGCGCACCCTCCACGAACCGACCCGCGTCCTGGGGCACTTCCTCACCCAGATCATGCGGGACACGGACGGACGGCGGGACTTCAGGGTCGTCGGACCGGACGAGACCGCCTCCAACCGGCTGGACGACCTGTACGAGGCCACCGGCAAGGCCTGGCAGGGCATCACGGAGGCCACGGACCGGAACCTGTCCCGCGACGGCCGGGTCATGGAG
>NZ_JARAYQ010000537.1:0-1559 GCF_033794505.1 Streptomyces sp. MB09-01
GTACGGATCGGCGCGGGGGCCAGGCTCGGGGACGTGCACGCGGCCCTCGCCGGGCGGGGGGTGGCCGTCCCGACCGGGCTGTGCCCGTCGGTCGGCATCGCCGGGCTCACCCTGGGCGGCGGTCTGGGGCTGGCCTCGCGGGCGTACGGGACCACCGCGGACCGGCTCGCGGGGGCCCGGGTGGTGACGCCCGACGGGGGCGTGCGCGAGGTCGACGCCGACCGGGATCCGGAACTCTTCTGGGCCCTGCGCGGCGGCGGGGGCGGCAACTTCGGCGTGGTCACCGAGTTCCGCTTCCGCCCGCACCCCGCCCCCCGGGCCTGCGCCTTCGCCGAACTCCACTGGCCCGCCGGCCGGTCCGCCGACGTCCTGCGCGGCTGGCAGCGCTGGCTGGCCGGACTGCCGGACCCGTTCTGGAGCCAGGTGGAGTTCACCGTCGAAGCCGGTACTGGTACGGGTGACGGGGCGACGGCGCCCCCCGCGGTCCGGGTCGTGTGCCTCGACGGGCGCGGGGAGCTGGAACGGCAGTTGACCCGGCTGTCGGACCTGGTCGGCGGACCGCCGCGGGACGAGTGGACCGTCGTACGCAGTCACGCGGACACCCTGCGGGCCATGTCGGGCTGCCTGGAGCTGACCGCGGCCCAGTGCCGGCTGCCGGGCACCCTGCCCGGCCGGGACCCGCAGGGGCGGCTCGACCGGCACTCCTACGCCGCCCGCTCCGACTTCTGGGCGGGCGCCGGGCTGCCCGACGCGGCGATCGGCACGGTCCTGGACGCGGTGCGGCGGTACGGGTCCGGGGCCGGTGTTCCCCGGGGCGGGCTCGCGGTGGTGCAGTTCGACGGAGTCTGCGGCGGCGCCCTGAACCGGGTCGCTGTCGCGGACACCGCCTTCGCGCACCGCGACAGTGCCTATCTCGCCCAGTACCTCGTCCACTGGCCCGAGTCCGCGCCGGCCGCCGAGGTGAGCCGGCACGAGGCCTGGCTCGACGGGCTCTGGCGGGACCTGCGGCCCTGGGCGAGCGGCCGGGCCTACCAGAACTACACCGACCCGAAACTCACCGGATGGCGCGAGGCCTACTACGGCCCGAACCTCGCCCGCCTGCAGGAGGTCCGGCGTGCCTACGACCCGGACCGGCTCTTCCGTTTTCCCCAGGCCGTTTAGGGAGTGCCCGGAATGCGACGTATGGTGACGATGGCCGCGCTGGCGGCCGCCCTGCTGGTGCCCGGAGGTCCGCTGCCGGTGGCCGAGGCCGAGAGCACTGCCTCGGTGAGCGCGGGCCGCTGGTCCGCCCACGAGGCCGAGACCTTCTGGACGCCCGAACGGATGGCCGCCGCCGCCCCGCTGCCCGCCGTGACACCGGAGCCCCCCGAACCAGCGGCGCCCGAGCCTCCCTTGGAGCCCCTCGTACCGCTGGAAACCCTGGAACCCGTTGACCCTCTGGATCCGACGTCTGTCGCAACGTCGGCACCGGCGCCGACGCCGAGCGCGATCCCGACGCCGAGCCCTGTCCCGGTCCCGGTCCCGGACACGGCGGAGCCGTCCGCGGCCCCGTCCCCGCT
>NZ_JARAYQ010000538.1:0-1553 GCF_033794505.1 Streptomyces sp. MB09-01
CCGCTGAGCCGCCCCGCCCGCCCCGCCTGACCGTCCTGACCGGCCTGTCCCGCCTGGGTCAGTGCGTCGGCCAGCACCCGCCAGATCTCGGCCGCGAGGTCGATGTTCGCGTCCGCCTGAGCCTGCTGCGCCAGCTCGCGCAGGCCCTTTATCCCGCAGGGGTCGCCACCGAGGATCAGCAGCTGATGACGCAGGATCTCCAGCCGTACCCGGCCGCGGTAGGTCATCCTCGACTCGTCGCCGCCCAGCGCGGCGAGCAGGGCGCGCGCGTCGTCGTACCGGCCGGTGGCGAAGGCCAGGTCGGCCTGGAGCGCGGTCAGGTCCTGCCGCAGGGCCGGTGTGCCCACGAAGGCGAGAGCGGCCTCGGCCTCGGCGGCGCGGCGCTGCGCCTGCTCCGGATCGGCGGGCAGCTTCTGCAGGTGCAGCCGCGCCGTGGCCAGCCGCAGCCGGGTCCACAGGACCAGGTCCTCCTGGCTGCCGAACCGGTCGAGGGCATCGTCCAGGCAGGCCTGTGCACCCGGGTAGTCGCCCTGGCGCATCCGGACGGCGGCGGCCGTCCACATGGCCTCGGCCCACAGCGCGTCGCAGCGGCCCTCGACGAGGACGGTCAGCTCGTCGGCGTGCACCCGCGCCTCGCCGATCCGGCCGGCCTCGGCCTGCACGGACACGAGCGCCAGCAGGGCGGTGGCCCGGTCCTCCATGCCCAACTCCTCGCGCAGCGCGATCCGGTGGGCCTCGACGGCGGCCTCCAGGGCCGGGTTGATCTCACCGACGGACCGCAGGCAGCGGGCGAGGCGGGTCAGGCCCCGTACGCGCAGCTCCCACACGCCCACTTCCTCACCGAGCCCGACCAGCCGGGTGAGCCGCTCCAGTTCCAGCGCGTGGTCGCCCTGGACGCGGGCGGCCCCGGCGAGCAGCCACAGCGCCTGCCAGCGCAGTACCGCACTCTCGTGGCCCTCGGCGGTCAGCGCCTGGCGCAGGGCCTCGACGGCGTCGGGGGAGCCGGTGGACGACGCGAGGGTGAGCGCATGGGCCAGCGAGCCGGTGGCCGGCTCCTCGAAGTCGGCCGCTTCCAGGCCCAGTCGGCCGGCCAGGTATCCCACGGCCCGCTCGGTCGGCTGGCGTGCGCCCGACTCCAGACGGGAGAGGTAGCCGGTGGACATCCCCTCGCCGGCCAGCGCCGTCTGGGACAGGCCCTGGGCCATCCGGAGCTTTCTCAGGCGGTGTCCGAACGCGGGCTGTCGCAGCATGAGCATCCCTGAGGTCGCGGGCAAGAAATCTGTCGGGAACCGCCAACGAGCGTAGGACGCCCGGCAATACGCGGGCAAACCTTTGCCACGGGTTCGCGACGGCCCTCAGGCGCACGTCATGCGTTCCTCGAGCGTTCCTCGATCCGATCGAGGCAGACTCTCCAGAACCCGGCCCCGGCACCCGGCCGGAACCCCGCTCTTCCCGTATCCAGCGCCTTGGAGTCGACGATGAGGCCATCGGTGTGCGCATCCCGCGCGTCCTGGACGCCCGCAGCCCACACCACACCCGCGGCCCCCGCCCCC
>NZ_JARAYQ010000539.1:0-1535 GCF_033794505.1 Streptomyces sp. MB09-01
GCCCCGACGCCCCGCCCCACTTCCCCTGGCCATCCGCCTTGGAGGCGGTGGACCGCATCACAGCCGCCCGGCCCTAGCAGGCCCGACGCGGCCGCCCGGCCGCAGCGGCACCGCGGCGCGGGGACGTGAGGGCACATCGGGGAAGTCGGGGAAGTCGGGGGGACGCCCGGTCTGCGGCCGGGCAGGCATCGGGGGACTACTCCCCCGTCGTCCCGTCGATCGCCTCGCGCAGCAGTTCCGCATGCCCGTTGTGGCGGGCAGGTCGTCCCGCTGCCACTCCAGGACGCTGGTCAGGGTGGCGCGTTCGCCGCCCGCCAGTACGGGCCGTGTCCTCTGCTCGTCCATCACCGCGTGATCACCACAGCCGATCGGTGCCCGGCCCGCCCCAATTCCGCCGACGGGACGCCCGCCAGGCTCTCCGGTCAGCCGCCCTGCCGGAGTTACCGGATGTGCCCGAGTTGTCGCAGCTGGCGGAGTTGACGGAAGAAGGCACGTACGTCCCCCACCAGCAGCTCGGGCACCTCCATCGCGGGGAAGTGGCCGCCCCGGTCGTACGAGGTCCAGCGCACGATGCTGTCGGTGCGCGCGGCGACGTGCCGCAGGGGGATGAAGTTGTCCCGGGGGAAGTCGGCGAGTGCGGTCGGGGTGTGCGACACCTCGGGCGGCTGCCCGGCGTAGTCGGCGTGGGCCCGCTCGTAGTAGATCCGGGCAGCGCTGCCCGCCGTACCGGTCAGCCAGTACAGCATCACGTTGGTGAGCAGCTGGTCCCGGTCGACCGGGCACCCGGGGTCGCTCCACTCGTCGAACTTCTCGGCGATCCAGGCGAGCAGCCCGACCGGTGAATCGTTCAGCGCGTAGGCGAGGGTCTGCGGCCGGGTCGCCTGGATGTCGGCGTACCCCTGCCGCTCACGCGCCCAGGTCCGGTACCGCTCCCAGGAAGCCCGGGTCCGCTCCTGCTCGGCGGCGGAAAGCGCGGCCAGTTCCTCGGGCCGGGGCTCGGCGGTGGCGCCGCCCCCGGGCAACAGGTTCAGGTGCACCCCCATCACACGGTCCGGATGGATACGCCCCAGCTCCCGCGAGATCGCGGCTCCCCAGTCGCCGCCCTGCACCCCGTAGTCCCCGTACCCCAGCCGCTCCATCAGCACGCCGAAGGCCCGTGCCACCCGCTTGAACTCCCAGCCCGCCTCGGTCGTGGGACCGGAGAGCCCGAACCCGGGGATGCTCGGCAGCACCAGGTGGAAGGCGTCGGCCGGATCCCCGCCGTGCGCCCGCGGATCGGTCAACGGACCCGCCACCCGCTGGAATTCGACGAACGACCCCGGCCAGCCGTGCGTCATCAGCAGCGGCGTCGCGTCCGGCTCGGGCGAGCGCAGGTGCGCGAAATGCACCCGCGCCCCGTCGATGACCGTGGTGAACTGCGGCCACTCGTTCAGCCGCGCCTCCGCCGCGCGCCAGTCGTACCCGTCGCGCCAGTACCCGACGAGCTCCCGCACCCGCTCGAGCGGAAACCCTTCCGACAACCCCTTCTTTTAAAA
>NZ_JARAYQ010000053.1:0-38186 GCF_033794505.1 Streptomyces sp. MB09-01
CCGCCACGGAGACCCCCGCCACGGAGACCCCCGCCACGGAGACCCCTGCGACGGAGACCCCGACGACGGAGACGCCGACCACGGAAACCCCGACGACGGAGACCGAGTCGTCCCAGGAGACCGGTGAGGCCGCCGCGGAAGCAAGTTCGGTCGCGTCCGGCTGACCCTGAGCCCGGCGACATGGCTCCCCGTGCGGCTGGCAGTTCACACGGCGAAGCCGCCCTGCAGCTGATCAGCCCCTGCCAGCCCCTGCCAGGCCCGTCGGGCCCCAGGGGCTTCGGCTTGCCCTGTCGGCAGCGCAGCCAGGCCGTTCCGTGGATCGTCAAACCCCGGTCCTGCTCCCTCCCGTCGTAACTCGCCCTGCCGGAGCACGGCTTCCGGGCTGGGATCATAATCTCGCCATGAACATGCTTACCCTGCGGGTGCTGTGGCGTTCCTGCTCGTCGGGACCGGCCTGAGTGGCTGTTCCCTCCTCCCCCCGTTCGAGACCTGCGAGGGAACCGAGGAGGCCGTGGCCGAGCTCGACGAGCTGCCCGCGTTGGCGCTGCGTCCGGAGGGGGCGGTGTCCGTCGGCGGTGGTCCGTGGGCGGGATCCTCATGCGTCGACGACACCGCGGGCGCCTGGCTCTCCGCGCAGCGGCTCTACGCGTACAGCGGGACCAGGGAGGAGGTGCTGGAGTACTACGGCCGGGAAGCGCCGGTGGCGGGATGGCGTCCGGTGCGCGACCTGGACACGGGGCCCGACGGCCGGATCGCGGTCTTCTGTTTCGAATCCGCCGACCGGCCGAGCATCACCCTCGCCTTCGACTCACCCAAGATGCTCCGCGAGATCTACGGGGTGGAGCCGGACTCGGGGGCCCTGCTGGGCGTGGAGGCCCGGACCTGGTTCTCGTTGTCCGCCGAGGCGGCGCCCGACGGTTCGCGCACGACCTGTTACTAACTGATCATTCCAGAATGAGACGGGCGTAGGGCATGACGTCACTCTTGGCCAGGGAGGTGATTGAGGACTTCGTCCCACACGTGGCCGCCGTCAGCCCAGGTCCACAACCATCGTCGCAGTGATGCGGTTGCATGACGCAGACCGTTGTGAGGGTCTTCGCCCCATGTGGGCTCCCAACCGTCAGTGTCGTAGAGCAGCACCGGGTTGTCGACCGCGGTCAACGAAAGGTGCCACTCCATCGTGCAGCCGCCGTACGTGAGGTGGAGCCACGATGCCGGCACGCCCCGCGCCCGATTGCGCTCGTAGATGGTGACCGCGCACGGCCAGTCGCTCAGGTGCCCCGGTGCGCGGTTGCCTTCGGTCAGGGACGCGAGCCCGCTGTCGGGGCCGAATCCTCCGTTGGCAACCTCGGTGTAAACGCGCCGGAGCAGCTCGGGCAGTCGGCGCCGCAGTCTGCGTTCTGCCTCCTCGACCTCAGCCAGGGTGATCGGGGGGAACAACGGTCCGCGGGGAGCGTCGGCATAGTAGACGGCCACCTCCTCGGTCCCCGCCCTGAGCTCGACTGTTCCGTCGCTGCAGTACGACACGATGTCGTCCCGGCCCTGGTCCAACCGCTCGCTGCCATAGCGCTCGGCCATCCACGTGGCGGGGACGTCCGCCGTGTCGAAACGCAGGCCCGGATCCCACGCGCGAGCCCGCAGCTTCTCGATCAATACGTCGTCGTCCGCCTCCCCAGCCCCGGGCTCAAGGAGAGGCTCCGGGGGGAGTGACGCAGGCACGGCGTGCGGAGGGAAGGTCATGCGCCGGGAGTCTACTGCTGGGCTCCGACTGCCTGTCGGAGCCGTCGGAGGCAGGTGAGGTTGCGGGCGAGTTCGAGCAGACCCTGATGGAGGTCGGCACGGTGTTCGTAGCGAATGCGGAGTCGTTTGAACTGGTGGAGCCAGGCGAAGGTCCGCTCGGACGACCCATCGGGGTGCGGGCGGGTCCGGAGCCGTGAACGACACCGCGGCGAGCCATCAGGGGCTTGGCTGCGTAGCTGAGAAGGGAGAACGTATGTAGACGAGTTGCGGGAGCAGTCGCTTGGTGCTGATGTCCGGAATGCCCGTGATCGCTACGTGGGCGTCGTCTGTCAGCGCTGGGCGGCCCCCGGTGGGGTGGCGGTGCCGTTCAGGCAGTGGTCGAGGAGTGCGTGCATGCGCGGAATGGGGAGGGCCGGATTGGCTGCGGCGCCCTCGGCGGTGCGGGGGTCGGCGAGGAGGGTCTCCAGGGCTTCCGGTGACAGGCTCGGGTTGGTGACCGCTGCCCGGCGCACCGACGCGTCGGGGTCCTCCACCGGGGGGTCGGGCAAGGCGGGATCGGCTGCGGCCAGGGCCCGTACCTCGGGATCCGGGTGGTCGATGAGGTGAGCCCGGCCGGTACGGGGGAACGCGGGCAGGTCCAGCAGGTGCGGACGGTGGGCAGGGCGTGTGACGAAGACATCCAGGAGGAGGTGCGGCGGAGCCAGCGGGTGGAGGCAGGCCAGCCGGATCCTCACCTCCTCGTCGTCGTCCTGCGCGAGCGTCTCGGCGAGTTCCGCCGACAGGCCCGGCCAACTTGCCGCAACCCGGCGGAGCACCGGCTCCTCGGACACCGCACAGGCGGCGAACCAGCCGGGCGACGGCCCGACGTCCGGCTCCCTATGCGACCTGGTGAACGGCTCGCCGATCGGGCAGGTGCAGTCAGGACCGTGCCCGAGGACCTGATCGATCGCCCAGTACTCCGCCCAGGTGTGGGTGAAGGGGTGGAGGCGCGCGCACATCCGCACGTCCTCGTCCGGGTCCTGCATCAACTCCGCCACCAGGTCCGGTCCTACGTCGGGCCGGGCGGCGACCGACGCGCGGACCTCCGCGTCGGGGTGGCGGGCGAGACGGGCGAGGGCGTAGGCGGGGATGTGCGGGTTCCGGGCCATGGGGAGCACCGTGCCGTCCGTGAAGCACTGCTCGACGAGGGCGGGGGACAGAGCACACGTGTCGAACACGAATCGGTTGCGCGAGCCGAAGGACGGCAGCATGGTCTCCACCCGTTCCGGGTCCAGCCGCCAGTTTCTGTCCTGCGCCGCTTTACGGACCGCGGGGTCCGGATCGTCGAGCAGCCCCGCCCGCTGGGCCGGGGTGAGCGACTCCCACCGCCAAGTGGCCCGCATCCGGAGTTCGGGGTCCTCGCTGCCGGCCATGGAGCGGAAGAAGAACAGCGGGATCTGCCGGGACGAGTCGAGCTCCCCGATGATCTCGTTCACGGTGACCTTGCCGTCCACGCCCGCGTCCTGGGCGGTCAGGAGGGTCACGAGGATGTCGTCCGGCAGCGGTCGGACCCATCGGAGATAGTGACGGGGGCCCGTGGCGAGCCACCCGCGGACGACCCCCGACGGGTCCGTTGCCAAGGGGGCGAGCCGCGCCGGGTCGACGTACCGGTTGCGGGCGAGCGTGCGGCGGATGACGCCCTCCGGATGGCCCAGGGCAGCGTCGATGACGGCGTCAGGCAGGTCACGACCCTCGCACATCAGCAGGCCGGCTTCACCGGCCGCTCGATCCAACAGGCGTACCAGTACGTCGGAGGGCGCCGCCCGATTGAAGGCGATGCCGCGCAGCCACAGTTCACGCAGAGAGTCGAACACCGTGTCATCCTGCCACCTCGCCTCCTGAACGGGGCCGCCCGACGACGACCGCGGCGGCGCTTACCGGCGGCTCCGTCTGCAGGGCTTCGGACCACGTGGCGAGGGTTCTCGCTCTTGGGCAACAAACGCTCTCGCTACTGACCGACAAAGCCGAGGGGCTTGATGCCGTGTAGGCCGCAACGGCAACAAGGATCTGTCCGTCAGCTGTTCTGCCGTCGTCCGAGCAAACGGCCCTGCTCCTGCTTCAGGCCCTCGAACCCGTGCCGCGCGTACGCGGCTATCTCCTCACTGGGGAAGGGCACCACGGACAGGTGCTGGTCATAGTGCCCCTGGTCCCACCGGGCGGCTGTGATCTCGTAGCCGGAGACGTGTGCGCACAACTGAAGCAGGATCGGCGGCATCTCCGAGCCGCTCAAGAGGTCGGCGTGCTTGATGACGAGGGCGCGCATCGCCTGGATGTTCGGGAGGAAGACGGTCCTGACCCACAACCGCCACTCGGCGAGCTCCTCATCCGAAGGTGGTATCTCATGCACGAAGGGCGACCTGCCGTCAGGACGAGCGTTGCCCTCCATGAACGCGCCGAAGATGCGGCTGTTGGCTTCCGTGAGAGCGAACAGCGGGCCGTAGAGATCGCTGAGCTGGCGATTCAAGCGGGCGAGACGTTCTTGGCGCTGCGACAGACGCATGCCGTTGAGATAGGTGGCTACGTAACCCACGAACGCCAGCGCGATGGTGACGACTACTGTGATCATGGAAGGCGATGCTAGTGAGCACCACCTCCTTCGGTCAGCCGGCGGCAGCAGATCAGGACGTGATCCGATGCGCGGCGCCGCCCAGGTCCCGGGCCTCACGCCTTCGCGGTTCACGACCTGCTGCTGACGCTGCATGAGTTGTTCCTCGCGTGCCTGAGAGCAGCCAGGCCTCCGTCCGCGGACCGCGGACGGAGGCTCTGCTATCGCAGACTCGCCGAATGAGATGGCGTCTCACTCATGTCTCAGCACCAGCGGGTGTGGCGGCAGAGGTTCGAGCCGTGACCTCCGGAGCGGTTCGAGTCGCCCGAGTCTTTGGGGAGGCCGTCGGGGAAGGTGCGGTTGCGGTTGCGGTCGCTGGGATAGGGGTCGCGGTAGTCGGGGTCGCCGTCGTCGTCGCCGTCGGGGAGCATCGCTGGGGCACCGGTTCCGCGGTGGGATTCCGGGCAGCCGTTGACGGGCGAAGACAGAGAGAGCGTCACATCCGCGTTGCTGCGGATCGGTTCGCCGCCGGCAGGGTCGTGGGCGCACACGCGCCAGGCCTCGTACCTTCCCTCGTCGGGCAGTGTGTCGTTGACGTAGGCCGCCCGGGCCCGGACGCGTTCGGCGGGCACCCCGAGGGCGACGACCTCCGCGCGTGCCTGCGGCCAGGTCTTCCACACCAAGTCGGGCATCGTGGGCAGGGGCAGCGGGCCGCCGTCCTGGGTCGGGCACGGGTCGCCCCGGTGTACCGCGCCGAGTTCGACCGTGGGGTACGCATCGATCCCGGTTCCCGCCTCCTTCTGGAAGCAGACCGTCCACAGTCCCCGGGAGCTGAACTTGATGTCTTCGTCCCGGTCGGACGCGTCGTGGAAGACAACCCTGGTACCGGTCTTGGTGATCCTGCTGTACGCGACTTCCAGACTCTGGCCCCGAAAGTCCTGCAGCGGCCTTCTCGAGACCACGGGTGCAGCGGATACGGAGGGGGCCGCCGCGGTGGGAGTGACGTGCGCGGCTGCCGGGTGGCCCTGTGGCCCGTTCTTCGCAGGAGCAGGGGCGACCGCGCCCAGCAGTGCCCCGGCGGCAATCGTCGCCACCACCTTGCCCTGCTTCGACCAGGGATTCTCCAGCCACAGGGCGACTAGGGCGCCCATCAGCGCGACCAGGCCCAGTCCGGGCGCGATCAGCCCGCAGATCGGCACGGCGGCGATGAACCCGATGCGGGCCGCATTCGTCCGCCACCATCCCGTCGGGGACGAGTCCTGCGGTTGGTGTGGCGGCTTCGACAGCTGGGGGGCGGGGAGTGGGCCAGACAAGAGAATGCCCTTCGTGCTCACGTGATGGTGTGCACGCATCGTAAGGACATGGCACGAGGACGCCTCGGCCAGCCCCCGGCTCCCCGACCTGGGCAACCCCGTCCCGCACCGCCGGCCCGGCCCGGTTGCAACGCGAGGCACGCAGGAGCGCCTTGCGGGATGCGACTCGGGGCGAGACCGGCATGGACGGCATGTGGGGCGCGGCCACGAAGAAGGTCATCGGCGCCGACGTGGACGACCCGCGCTTCGTTCCGACATCGCCGCCGTCGGACCCGGTGGCCGCTCCGGAACGGATAGTGGTGGCACGCTGGCTCGCCAGGACCACGACCGGCAGCTACGCCGTCGGTTCGATGGAAGTGATGCCCCTGACGCCGCCGAGGGACGCCCCCTTGGCAGACTGCTTCCCGGGGCGTTTGAGGTCGAGGGGGAATGGTGTCGCGGCAGGTCTGGTTGTGGGCGGGGGTGGGGTGGTTGGCTCTTGTGTTGGTATGCGGTGCATTCACGCTGTACCTGCATGGATCGGAGGATCCCGGATCAGGGTCGACCCATTGGGAACGAGCTCCCGCTCCGAGTGGCACGCCTTCGCGCTGTCCCAGCCCGACCGCAGAGGCCGCGGGAAGCCCAAGCGCCTGCACCTACTGGGAACGTGGTTAGGCCGCTTCTTCTCAGATCATCGGAGGCTACTGGCCGGCGGCCGAGGTGCCGGCCGGACGTGCCTGGGGGAGCTGTGGGGGCGGCAGCCGACGTGGCCGGGTTGCAAGACCGGCACACGCCGAAATGCTGTTCACTTCACTGGGTGGTTTTCGCTCTGGTTGTAGTCTTTGCCGATATTGACGGCAACCGGAGAGGTGTAACCCCACAACGAGATATCCCCGGTACAGGAAGCGCCCCCCTCCTCATCGGTAACCCAGCGCTTTTCCCAGCCGCTGAAGAGCCCCTCATCCTTAACGAAGTAACCGGGACGGAAGGTGTGGGCGAACTCTTCGACAGCATCCAAGATCTCCCGTGCCCAACGACTTTGCTGCGCAAGGCCAGGGTCGTCGAAGACGCTGACCTTAGGAAGATTCACCTCTACGCGCAGCGTCGGCTCAATGTGCTGCTCGGTCGCGCAGCCGGCAAACCCGGCCGATACGTCTGCCCTGCCGACATAGTTGCCCACCAGGCGCTTGGTGTCGTCAGGCAACTTCGAGGCGGCCACCCAGGTGCGTATGTCGTGCCCTGTGGCGTCGGCGAAATTGGCATGAATGCCATCCGAACGCACGGGCGGAGCGTCTTCGCTCCCGCAGGCCGTCGTCGACACGACCAAGACCCCACCGGCCAGTACCGCAGTCAGCCTGCGCTTCAACTCTGCCCCTCCCACGCCACCAGCCCAGGCGATGCGCGCCCGAAAACTCCAGTGGCCCCAGCGCGCATCTTAACCGGGGGTGATGTCAGGCCAGAGAACACCGCCAATGACGCCCGGGTTTCTCGGGTTAAGGCAATCCGCCCATATGCGCCAGCCTTGCAAGGGCGATCAATTCGAGGGGAAACGTATATGGATAACAAGAGGGAGAACGGCGGGGACGACGCCGTGTTCTTCGTTAGCGGCACAGCGGGCGAGACGCCCGAGAGCGTCGACACTGCGCCTACTCCTGGTCGCCGGGCGTCTCGATCGCCATCGAGGACCGTCATGGGCCTTGTCCGCTGCCGTGCTGATCGCGGCCCCGAGCTTTGAGTGCCGAGAAAGCAGCGCGCCGGGTGCGGCTCATCGCCTCGCCGGAATCTCAGGGGAGGTAGGCGCCCGAGACGGCAGCGGCTGCGAAGGAGGTGCCCCACAGGCCGGTATCAGCCGGAGGGGAGAGGGGAAGGCGGCCGAGCGGATGGCTTTTGCTCCCCCCGTAGGCTTCCTCGGTCAAAGCCTCCTCAAGCGGACTGCAGTTGTACGCTGCGCGCCCGCCTGTGTGGTCCTGTGCCAAGGCGACCACCGCCTGAGGGAGACGGGCCGGGTAGCCGCATGGGGTCCACATTCCAGAGTTCCCTGCAGCGGCGACCAGCACGGGCAGGTTCGCCTTCACGGAGCAGTAGCTCAGGGTGTAGTCGATGCTCCTACCCACCGAGGTGGTGCAGCGTCCCGATAGCTCTGTGGTGAGGCTGGCGTTGATCAGGTCATATTGATCCGACCACAGGGCATACATGAGGCCGGCCAGCACCTCGTACGACTCGCCTTCTTTTTTCTCGTTGAGCACACGGATGGGGTAAATATCCGCGTTTCCTTGGACGGCTTTGATGGCCGTGGCGACCGCTGTGCCGTGTCCGTGCGGGTCTGCTGCTGGTGTTCTCCTGATCCCGCTGTCGTCGCATTTGATGAAGTCGAGCATGTCATGGCCCGATCCACGGACTCCGGTGTCCAGCACCGCCACGCGGTGGCCTCTCGCCCGACGCCAGGGCCGCACTGGTTGCACGCTGCGTACGAGCTGGTCCAGCGCGGCGGCATCGAACGGGTCGTCTGGGATGGTGGCATCTCCTTGGTGGGTTGACTGGAACTGGTAGCCCGGCTCCCACAGCAGCTGAGGTCCCCAGGGCTCGGGGGAGTCGTAGGGAGAGCGGGGATGCCGCCAGGGGTCGATCATCAGCTCGGCCTGCAGCTGCGCCGTAACCGGAATACCCAGGCCGGGCGGGTGGTGGGCGACAGCGAGGGCAGGGCTGTCGTCGCCGAAGCGGTCTGCGGAATGCCAGTCGACTTCCCTGAATTCCACGATTCTGGGCTGCTCGATTCTGAGCCGCTGCGGCGTTCTCAGGTCCCGCCAGCGTTCGATGAGCCGTTCGATCCGCCACCGTGGCCCAACCACCGTCGAATAGCCTGCCGTGTCTTCGCACACAGTTCCTCCACTTCGTCAGGAGCGTAGGTTCGTCGGGTGCGCAAGGCCTTTCCGGGCTGCGCCATTCGGCGGCATGCCTAGGTAGAATTGTGCGGATGCCCGCAACCTGGTGCCATGACTGAAGATGTGGTGCCGTACCGGTACCGGCAGCACCTGGTCACGGACGATGAGCTGGCCGCCTGGGGCCCGCATCGGGCCGAGTACGACGGCAGCATCCTCGGCGTCCATGGCCCGTGCCCGAACTGCCGACACACCACCGAGCTGTCCGTCGAGCGGTCCGTCATGGCCCGTGGACAAAGTGGAGAGCTGCCGGCTCTTGCGCCCACCGCACGGATGACCAGGATCTGCCATTGCGCCTGCGGCCAGGAACACCCTCAGCCCGGAGCGGCGGAGCCGGCACAGAACTGCGGGAGCTGGTGGCTGGTCACGATGGCGCTGGACCCCGATGTGACGCCGGCCGTGCGGGCAGCAACGGACTCCTCCCTGCTGCCTGCCCTGCGTGCGGTGCAGGAGGTGACGGCGACGGAGGAGGCCACCCTTCGATCGTCGGCAGAGAAGTGGATCGCGGCGGTAACTGCGCTGCTCGGCCTGTTCGGGCTGGCGGGGGTGGTAGTCGGCAAGGACGCGTTCGTGGGCATGAGCACGGAGGCGCGCGTCGTGGCCGGCATCTTCTCACTGGTCGCCATCGCTGGGGCTGCCGGAGCGCTCGTCTTGGCCTACAAGGCGGCGTACGGATGGCCCGTAGAAGTCAACCTCGGCAACGACCACCTGCTCACCACATGGTTCATCAATCGGCGAGAACGTCTGAAAGAAGCGGCGCGCCAGCTGCGCTGCGCGGTTGTCTGGGCCCTGTGCTCCTTGGGCGCGCTGGTGGTGGCCCTCGGGTGCATCTGGTTCTGGCCGCGCTCTTCCCCTGCGGGGCCTCTCGTCGAGGTGACCCGCGGCAACGACTCCAAGGTCTGCGGCACTCTCCTCGATTCCAAGATCGATCACGAGCTGAGGATGAGGCTGCCGAACGGTGAAGTGGAGTTGTTCGGCGCGCCTGACATGAGGTGGGTCAAGAACGTGGGGAGCTGCCCTTCGTGACGGCCCGAGGCGGCCGGTGGATGCAGCTGGTATCCGGACGGATCGGAGGCGCGGCGCAGCCCTGATGCCGCGCCTGGCATCTCGGTACCCGGCCAGGTCGGCCGTCGGCCAGTGATGGCCCCGCCGCGGCCGGTCCGGTGGGCAGTGATCCCGCCCGAGAGACGGCCGAGCGCATCGTGCAGGCGGTCCGCGAAGGCAACAGGGCGGCCATCCGCGTCCTGCTGGCCGACCTGGCCGCGGTCGCGGACACCCCGCCCGCTGGATCTGTACGAGCGGCTGTACCGGCCTCGGCGAGGCGCACTGTTCAGGCGCGGAGGAACAAGTCGCCGATATGCATCCGATGTCGGCCCCACGACGGGCCCGGGCGGCGGGGGACCTCACGGCCCTGGGCGAGCCACTGCCGCTCCACGGCCTCGTAGATCGGCGTATCGGATGCCTGCGGGAACTCTTGTGCCAGCCGAGAGAATCCGGTCCACTGCGGAGGCGAAACGGTTGTCTGCTCCATACCGGGCCAACGAGGACGCCCTGCCAGGCGTGGCGGTGCGTGACCGTTTCGTCATGAACCGGGCCAGAGCGGTGCGGGAGGTGACGGCGCCCCGCCACCGGACGGGGCGGCAGGACCGTCACACGAACGCCGGCCCGAGGTGACGGGCCGGTGGGCACTCGTGTTGCCGCACTCAACACCCACGGCCGCCGCACGTCACGCCGGGCTGACCCGTCAGAGGTGGCGGCGATTGTCGGGGCCTTCCCGGTCGCCGGCGCTCTCGTCGCTGGACCCGGAGTCACCGGCCGCCAGACACCGGAAGGAGTGGGTGTTCTCGGAGGGCAGCGCAGCCGTGGCGGTCCGCTTGCCGACTTGTTGACGAGCGTAGAAGAGGACCTGAGGCGGCATCAGCCGAAGCAGCGGACCGCCGAGGCAGACGAACAGGTTCGCAGGCCACTGGGCGGGCGGGGTGCAGTGGCGATTCGCTGGTGAACCGGCGTTTCCGGGAGGGAGGACCAGGTCCCGAGAGCGTGCCGCTGACAGCGCGAGGACCGGTAGAACCGCCCCGTGATGATCATGGTGAGGATGTCGACGGTGGATGGCAAGGCGAGAGTCTCGGTACCTCGCCCCTCGCCCCTCGCCCGTCGGAGGCGAGCCGTGCCGTACGACGAACTCGCCTCCGTAGAGAAGCGCCGCTCCGGCGGGTGCGCAGGCCCTGGCCTGGCCTCCCCGCATCCCGGCGAGTTCTGCCCGGTCCATCTGTTGCCCATTCGTCTACTGTCCCGCTGTCCCGCTGTCCCGCTGTCCCGCTGTCCCGCTGTCCCGCTGTCCCGCTGTCTCGCTGTTCCGCTGTCCTGCCGTCCGCTCAGTCGTCAAAGTGCAGCTCGGGTCGGGTCCAGAGGGTGAGATCGCTGCTGGTGGCGACCGCCAGGGTCAGGCCGGAGGGAGAGAACCCGGCTGCGCGGAGTTCTGAGTATTCGGAGTGGAAGATGTGCCACCACGTCCCTCCGGCCGGGCCTTTGTGGGACCCGCCGTCGGCGGAGAGGATGACGCGGTCGTGGGGCCATTCGGGGCTGACGACGTCCAGGGTCCAGCCGTCCGGTGTGGTGCTGTGCAGGCCGCCGCCGAAGAGCCCGGCGATACGCACCGGCGTGCCCTCGATCCGTCCGAGCCCGGGGCAGGTGAGCTCCGGCGACGCGTCCGGAGTGCTCGTGCCGGGGTCCGGGTGCCGTTCGCGGGCGACCTTCTCGCCGGTGACCGCGTCGAAGAGTCCATGGCCGTCGCTGGACACGACCATGACGAGGTCGTGCCCGCTGTCGGGATGGGCCGCGAAGCCGATGCCGAGCAGACCCCCGATCGGGGTCCTGCGGTCCAGCACCGGCTGCCACGGCTCCGGGGCCGGCATGACGGTGGCGGCGAGGTAGCGCTCGCGCAGGTTCTGCTGGTACTCCGTGATCAACTCGTCTCCTCTGGGCCGTCTGTGTCGAGGTCAAGACCACACACGATCTCAAGGTGACAGGAACGATGCACCTTCGATGACAGCGATCCTGCTCACGCCGCCTCGGAGGGCGGGGTCGCAGCAGCTGTCGGGTGACAAGTTCCGTGCTCAGGCACATCAGACGGGCAGGGGCGAGGCGGGATCCGGGTCGCCGGGCCCGCGTGAACTCCGGCGGACGCCGACCTCGACACCACACCGGCCTGCCCGGAGTCCGCATCGGTGACACGGCGCCTCCCCGGGCCGAGCTATGCGTTGCGCCAGTTCCCCGTGGCTTCGCGGGTGAGGCGACGGCTCCATCGGGTCTGTCACCGCGAGGCGGATCATCGCCACGGAGCGGTGTGGGCAGGTCTCGTAGTCGCGGGTGAGGCGGCTACGGCCTGTCTGACAATTCGCGTCGGATCAGGCCGGGCGAGCCGGACCTGACGGGAAGGGGCAGACAGGCCCCAGGACGGACTCTAGGGCCGGGCCGTCCCGTCCGGCACCGGCGTGGCCTGGTGGTAGTAGAGCCGGAACTCCCCGGCGGCGTCGCGGCGCCAGATCGACGAACGGCGGGCCTGTCGGTCCTCGATGCGGGTCTCGTAGGTGAGGTGAACGATCCCGGGGGCGAGGACCGTGCCCTCGAAGTGCTCTGCGGTGATGGGGGTGCTGTTCTCGGCGCCGCCGTGGAGCGTGGGCAGGACGGCGACCATCTCCGCATGCGTCCACCGCCGCCCGGAGGCGCCGACCTCGATGAAATCGGGGTCGAAGAGGGCTTCGGCGAGGGGGCCGGAGACGCGGACGGAGGGGTCGTGGAGGCGTCGCTCCCGGACGATCGCCTCGGTGACGTCCGGATGCTGCGGGAGCGCCTCGGGCGCGTGCCGGTCGTTCTGGATCATGGCGACATGATGCCCGGTCGCGGCCGGCTGGCCCTCGGCGGCCGGGCGGCCTTCAGCGGCGGCGGGCCATGGCGCCGCTGATAATTGATCTCGTGGTGGGTCGCGGTGAGCTGACGGACGCGGCATGGGCGCGGATAGCGCCCCTGCTGCCGGGTGTTGATGGGCGAGGGCGTCCGTGGCGGGATCACCGGCAGGTGATCAACGGGGTGTTGTGGCGGTTGCGGACCGGTGCGCCGTGGCGTGACCTGCCGGAACGCAATGGGCCGTGGCAGACGGTCTATGAGCGGTTCGCCCGCTGGGAGGCGGACGGCACCTGGGCAGACCTGCTCGAGCGGGCCCAGGTCCGGGACTACTCCGTCGGAACCGTGAAGTGGACGGTGTCGGTCGACTCCACGATCAACCGAGCCCACCAGCACGCCGCCGGAGCCCGCAAGCGGGGGAGGCACTGGAAGATCCGGCACGCGCGACGGCTGGCCAGGCGCTCGGCCGTTGACCCCCGCGTAATTGGTCGCCGACTGCCCTGGCGGTGCCGGCAGGACTCTCAGCCGTGGATGCCACAATCCTCGGCATGCCTCTGTGCGACTACTTCTCTGCCACTGACGATCAGGCTGCCGTCGAGATCCTCCTGACCCCTGGAGGGCCGGGGCAGGCGGAGCTCGACGTGGTCTTCCTCAAGAACATCGACCCGGTCGTCGCAGTCGCGCAGCTCGAAGCCGTCATCACGGGCTGCAGCTATGAGGAGGCCAGCGAGCGCCCGCGGTCCGGCCAACTGCTGTCCGAGCCGGAGGACGGCCCGCCGTTCGTGGTCAGCCTGACGGACACGCTGATCGATGCCCTTGCCGCGGCATCGAAGGACGACCTCGTCCGCTGTGCCGAGCCGTCGTCGAAGACCGAGGAACTCCGGCAGACCGGGATCACGGTCGAGGTCACGGCCGATGTCCTTGAAGCCCTGGCCGGGCTGGCTCAGCGGGCTCGGGCTTCCAACCAGCGGCTGTATTGCTGGTGGGCCCTGTGACTCACCCTGCTCTTGAGCCGGTCGTCGGCGGGCGGTGGTCAGTGGCTGTCGGCGTACTTCTGAAAGCACGCCTGAGTCGGAGGTACGTACGTGCTCACTGCCCGGGCTATTCAGCGGAAGGGGTTGGCGTTCTCCGAAGCCCATTGCCGGAATGGGCGGGCCGGCGTTCCGGTGATCTGTGCAACCGTGTCGCGCACCATCAGCAGCTCGTCATTCACGTCTCCGCCCGTGACGTCGAGCACCGCTTCCACGGCCTCGACTCCATCAGGGAAGACGGCCCGTGCGGGATCACGGGTGAGCCCTCTCAGCGGCCCGGCACCGCGTGCGTGCAGTTCCTTCAGCAGGGCACGGCCTATGTTTCCGGTGGCTCCGGTCACGAGGATCATGGGCAAGTACCGTCGTCGGATGATCAAGTAACCGACACGCTAAAACCTCGATCACGACGAGCACCGGTTCCTCAGAGATGGAGTTCCGTCTCCCAAGCTTCGAACGGCGGCTCGACCCGATAGCTCGGGTCGCAGCACGCTCGAATCCACTGTGCGACCCGGTACTGCGCATCTGCGTCATTCAGCACGGCGCCGTCTTCGCCAACTTGCAGCACATTGCTGTAGATCGCGAAAACCTGTTCCAGGGATGAGCCGGAGTGAAAAATGGTCGGGCGGTAGTCGAACTCGTCGAGCAGGTCCAGGGCGAGGGTGCCGTTCGCCAAGTAGAAGGCGAAGAGCCGAAGCGAAGCGCGCACGTCGACAGAAAGATGTTCCATGAACGCATCATGCACGGCCTCTGCATCGGATTGGCAAGATCTTTTGACGGCAGGGCCTAGCGCAGACCCCAGCCGAGGCGGAGTACGGCCAGGTCGTCGGTGTGTCTTCCGGCGTTGAGCGCTCTGGTCTGGCGGATGAGGCTGTCCAGGTGCGCCGCGGGATCCGCGGACGGCGTGGTGTTGATCAAGGGCAGGAGTCCCTCGATGCCCAGCCGGCCGTCGGCGTCACCGTTGTGCCCCTCGGTGAGGCCGTCGGTGTAGAGCGTGAGCGCTCCGGTGTCCGGGAGGGGGATGACCGTGGCGGGCCAGTCGCGGTGGCCGGGGATTATGCCGAGCGCGATGCCGTGCTCGGCGGGCACCTCCAGGGTCTCCTCCGAGGTGGTGAGCAGGGGTTCATGGTGGCCCGCCAGGTAGAGGGTGGCGGTGGAGGCCTTCTGGTCGAGGGTGAGGAGCGTGCAGGTGGCGAACAGGGGCTGGGTGCCGCGCTCTGCCACCAGCAGGCGTTCCATGAGGTGCAGCAGTTCGGTGCCGTGGTGGCCGGCCAGGACGAGGGAGCGCCAGGCGATGCGCAGGCAGACGCCGAGGGCGGCGGCGTCGGGACCGTGTCCGCTGACGTCACCGACGACGGCGTGCACCAGTCCTTCGTCACCCTCGACGACGTCGAGGAAGTCACCTCCGAGCAGGGCCTGTTCGGCGCCGGGCAGGTAGCGGGTGGTCACCGTGACGGTCGAGGTGTCGAGGAGGGGCCGGGGCAGCAGTCCGCGTTCCAGACGGGCGTTCTCCTCCGCACGCTGCCGGGCCGACTGCGCTTCGGCCGCCGCGCGCTCGGTGCGGCTCCGGTAGACGGCGTAGCGGACCGTGCGGCGCAGCAGTTCGGCTTCGACCTTGCCTTTGACGAGATAGTCCTGGGCCCCGGCGGCCATCGCCTCGGAGCCCGCCTGCTTCTCGGAGAGGCCGGTCATGACGATCACAGCGGTGTGCGGGGCCAGGGCGCGGACAGTGGTGACCGCATCGGTGCCCGACACGTCGGGCAGGTGCAGGTCGAGGAGGATGCAGTCGACGGCGCGGGCCGCGAGTTCCGAGCGGGCTCCGGCCAGCGAGGTGCTCGTGGTGAGCTCGAAGCGCAGCTCGGTGTCGTGGAGGAGTTCCTCGACGAGGAGGGCGTCCGCCGCGTCGTCCTCTATGAGGAGGATGCGGTACACCGGCTCGTTCGCGGCAATGTCGCTCATGTGGGGGAGGGTTGCGGTCACGGCGCCGGCTCCGCGGTGGCCCGGGTCGCTTCCGCGATGGTTGACGGGGACAGGGCCGGGGGCGGTTCGGGGGCGAGCGTGAAGCTGATACGCGTCCCGTCCCGGTACTCCGGGTCGACGGCGATGGTTCCGCCGTGGAACTCGACGATCTTCTTGCACATCGCCAGGCCGATTCCGCTTCCCGGATAGACGTCCTTGGTGTGGAGCCGCTGGAAGATCACGAATACCTTGTCGGCGTACTCGGGAGCGATGCCGATGCCGTTGTCGGTCACCGTGAACCGCCACAACTCCCCGTCCCGGGCAACGGCGACGCGGATCTCCGGCGCCCGGTCCGGACTGCGGAACTTGACGGCGTTGCCGATCAGGTTCTGCCAGAGCATGCCCATCTGTGTGCGATCGGCGACCAGGGACGGCAGCGGATCATGCGTGATCGACGCGCCCGCCTCCTCGATGCCGACGCTCAGCGCGGACAAGGTCCGTTCCATGACCGCCTCGAGGTCGACCTTTTCGGGATCGTGGTGGACACGGCCCACGCGGGAGAAGTCGAGAAGGTCGTTGATGAGGGTCTGCATACGGTTGGCGCCGTCCACCGCGATGCCGATGTACTGGTCGGCCTTGGCGTCGAGCTGCCCTCCGTAGCGACGCTGGAGCAGCTGCGTGAAGCTGGAGACCTTGCGCAGCGGTTCCTGCAGGTCGTGGGAGGCCACGTACGCGAACTGCTCCAGCTCGGCGTTGGACCGCTGCAGGTCGGCGGTCTGCGCGTCCAGACGCCGCCGGGACTCCTCGCTGAAGGCCAGCTCGCGTAGCAGCCGGCGGCGCATGAAGTCGATCTCGCCGCTCAGACGCCGCAGGTCCGCGGGACCGGCCGAGGAGATGGGGTGGCCGAAGTCACCGCCGGCCACGGTGCGGGCGTCCGCCGCCAGCTGCTCCAGCGGCCGGTTGATGCCGCGGCGCAGTCCTTCGAATACCAGGCCCGCCAGGAGGGCGATCACGGCTGCGATCGCCGCGAACACCCAGTTCCGCAGCTCCATGGTGGCGGCGAGGTCGGCTCGTGTCCGGGCCCGCTCCGCGCGCAACCGGTCCTGCTGGTCGGCCATGGCGCGGCGCACGGCGTCGAACGCCGTCTTGGCCTCGGCGGCGCGTTCGGTCGCCAGGGCCGAGGGCGCCCCGGGCGGTGAGGCGGCGACGGGTCGGGCGATCCTCTCCTGCCACGTGGAGAGCGCGTCCTGGACGGTCTTCAGGTCGTTGAGCGCGCGGGTGTCGCCGTCCAGGAGTTGCGCGAGCTGCGCGGCGTACGTGTGCTGATCCGTGAGCCCCCGCTGGTAGGGCTCCGCGAACTCCGGGGTTCCGGTGAGGCCGTAGCCGCGGATACCGGTTTCCTGGTTGAGGAGGGCCGATTCCAGGCGGAACGCGGTGGACAGCGCGGGGGACCGCACGTCCACGAGCTCGTCGCTGATCGTCGCCGTACGCCCCAGCACCCATGCCCCGGTCACACCGAGCAAGGCCAGCACCGCCAGCGACCCGGCGACCCCGACGCGGAGCCACCGCCGGGTCGTCCACGCGGAGAACCTCGGCGCACGCGGCGGCCTCGTCATGCCGGTCATCCTCTGTATCCCCTTCCGAGACGGCCGCCTTGAACCAGATGGCGCAGCGCATACTGTAGAGGGCATCGGACAACAATTGTTGTCGCTTGCCGGCCCGGGGGCCTAAGGTGCGGGGTATGCCAGGCAAGAACTTCCACCTGCGGACCACCCCGACGGAGACAGCCGCCGTCGCCGACGCCGCTGTCGCCGACCTCGCCCGGCGCCTGGCCCTCCAGCTGCAGAAGGACCTCTCCAACCCGACGGCGGACAAGCGCGCGCAGGCCCTGGCACGCCTGCACGTACTGGACCACCTTCAAGAGGCTGCAGAACGGCTGCAACGCGCGGCGGCCGCCGATGCCGCGCGTGCCGGAGCCGGATACCCCCAGATCGGCCGTGCATGCGGCATGACCCGGCAAGGCGCCCGCCGCCGCTGGCCGGGGCTCTTCAACCACACCGACGAAGCACCCACGGAGCAACTGACGATGAACGCCCCCGCCCGCCCGTTCGATGTCCTGCTCGTGGAAGACGACATCGCCGACGCCATGCTCATCGAGGAGGCACTCGCCGAGCGCGGGGCCCGCAACCTGGTCCAGGCCACCGACGGCGTCGCCGCACTGGAGCACCTGCGCAACCCCGACAGTCCCCGCCCCGACCTCATCGTCCTCGATCTGAACATGCCCCGCATGAACGGCCGGGACCTGCTCCGCATCCTGAAGAGCGACGCGGACCTCCAGACCATCCCCGTCGTCGTCCTCACCACGTCCTCCGCCCCCGACGACGTCGCCGGCGCCTACACGAGCCACGCCAACGCCTACGTGACGAAGCCCGTCAACCTGGATGAGTTCGAGCAGGCCGTCCAGAGCATCGACTCCTTCTACCTGGACACCGCAACGCGCCCGCCGCGCGCCTGACATCGCCTGCCGGTCCCTCCAGCGGCAGAGGTACGGAACTCGCTCGAGCGGGGCGCGCTCTCGACCGGCGCGGGGAACGTCGACGCCGCGGAGGGTATTTCGGCGGATGCCCGGCAACCTTTCGGGCACCGGCGGCAACTGAGGGGTGAACAGTGCACCTCACCCCCAAGGAGCCGCCGCCCATGTCCGCATCCCCGCACCGCCGCCCGACCGGAGGTCGAAGGCTCGCCCTGGTCGGAGCGGCCACCCTGGTCGCCGCCGGTCTCGGCGCCGTGCCGCTGGTCGTGAAAGCCGATGCCGTGGCACCCGCCGACCTCGCCCACGGCGTGCTGCCCGCCCGGGACGGCTGGGCCGCGAGCGGCTCGGGCACCACCGGCGGCCGTGCCGCGGACGCAGCTCACGTCTTCACCGTCTCCACCCGCGCCGAGCTGGCGAGAGCCCTGGCCGCGGGCCCGGCCGGCGCCCCGCGGATCGTCCGGGTCCAGGGCCTGATCGACGCCGCCACCGACGACAGCGGGAAGCCGCAGAGCTGCGCCGACTACGCCGCGGGCACCGACTACTCGCTCGACTCCTACCTCAAGGCCTACGATCCCGCCGTCTGGGGCCGTGCCAAGGTGCCGTCCGGCGCCCAGGAGAACGCCCGCAGGGCGGCCCAGGCACGGCAGGCCGCCCGCATGGTGTTCACCGTTCCGGCGCGGACCACCATCGTCGGCGTGCCCGGCACCGGAGCGGGCATCACCGGCGGCAGCCTGGTGGTGAAGAACGCCGACAACGTGATCATCCGCAACCTGTCGCTCACCGACGTCCGGGACTGCTTCCCGCAGTGGGACCCGACCGACGGCTCCACCGGCAACTGGAACTCCGCCTACGACGCCGTCAGCCTGCGCGGCGCCACCCATGTCTGGGTCGACCACAACAGCTTCTCCGACGACCCGCACCCGGACTCCGCCAATCCGGTCCGATTCGGCCGCGAATACCAGGTCCACGACGGCGCCCTTGACATCACCAACGCCTCCGACCTGGTCACCGTCGGATACAACACGTTCAGCAACCACGACAAGACCATGCTCATCGGCGGCAGCGACAAGGACACCAAACTGCGGGTGACGCTCCACCACAACGTCTTCCGCGGCATCGTCCAGCGCGCCCCCCTCGCCCGCGTGGGCCAGATCCACCTGTACGACAACTACTACGACACCACGGCGTCGGAGGGATATGCGCACAGCTACAGCGTCAACTCGCGCGCCGGCGCCCAGGTCGTCGCGCAGAACAACTACTGGAAGCTCTCCTCCGGCCGGAAGACCTCCCAGCTGCTCAGCGGCGACGGCACCGGAGCCATCGCGGGCAGCGGCAACCTCGCCGACGGCGCCCCCGTGGACCTGGTCGCCGTCCACAACGCCGCCAACCCCGGGAAGAAGATCAAGACCGCCGTCGGCTGGCGGCCCACCCTTGCCGCCGTACTGGAACCCGCCGCCGGACTGCCGGCCAGGCTGGCTGCGAAGGCGGGCGCCGGCGTCCTCACCGAGCCCGGCGGCAAGGGCCCCGCCCCGGCCGGCCCGGCCGGCGGCCGTACGCTGACGGTCGCCGCCGACGGCTCCGCAGCCCACCGCTCCGTGCAGGCCGCCGTCGACGCCGCCACCGCGGGCGACACCGTCCTCGTCGCACGCGGCACCTACCGGGAGACGGTGAACGTCCCCGCCTCCAAGCACGGGCTGATCCTCAGGGGCGCCACCGGCAATGCCGAGGACGTCGTCATCACCTACGACAACGCCTCCGGCACGCCGAAGCCCGGAGGCGGTACGTACGGAACCGCGGGAAGTGCCACCGCCACCTTCTCGGCGAACGACATCACCGTCACCGGTGTGACGGTCGAGAACACGTGGGAGAGGTCGGCGCACCCGGACGTCAGGGACACCCAGGCCGTGGCGGTCAACGCGTCCGGTGACCGCCAGAAGTACCTCAACTCGCGTTTCATCGGACACCAGGACACCGTCCTCAACTGGGCTCCCTCCGCCACCGGCCAGTACCGGCAGTACTTCCGCCACTGCTTCATCGCGGGCGACGTCGACTTCGTCTTCGGCAACGCCACCGCCGTCTACGACCACGTCAACATCACCCTGCGCGACCGGGGCGCCGCGGCCGGCGGACTGGGCGGATACCTCGCCGCGCCGAACACCGATGCGGCCAAGCCGTACGGGATCCTCATCACCGACAGCACGATCAGCAGCCCCGCCCGGCCCGGGACCTACTACCTCGGCCGCCCCTGGCACCCCGGCGCGAGCGCGGTCGGCCAGCTGGTCATCCGCCACACGAACCTGCCCGCAGCCGTGAAGACCGAGGGGCCGTGGACCGACATGGGGGGCTTCTCCTGGAAGTCCGCCCGGTTCGCCGAGTACGCCAACACGGGCCCCGGCGTCGGCACCGGGGCGAACCGCCCCCAGCTCGGCCCGGACCAGGCCGCGGCCCACACCGCCCGCGCCTACCTGGCCGGCACCGACGGCTGGAACCCTACGGGCTGATGGAGGCCACCGTGCGGAGCAGGCCCGGGCGAACCGGGGCGTCCGAACAGACATGCGAGTGAACTGCTACGCCCCGGCACTTGCCTGAGAACGCCCCCGCCGCACCGAGAGGCCGTACCGAGGCCATGACCGAAGACGAGGCGGCCGCAGACTTCCACGCGTTCTTCGAAAGCCACCACGCCGAACTCTCCCGCCTGGCGTACCTGCTGACCGGAGAGGCGGACGCTGCCGACGACCTCGCCGCGGACGCGATGGTCGCGCTCTGGCACCACTGCGACAGGGCCTGCCGCGCCGATTCCGCGGCCGCCTACGCCCGCGGAGTCGTCGCCAACCTTGCCCGCAGCCGGATCCGGAGCACGGTGCGCGAGCGGCGGCGCGTCCTGCTGTTCTGGTCGCACCGCCCGGAGCGGACCGACGGCCCGGACATGGCCGCCGTCATGGACGTACGGGCCGCGCTGGACAGGCTGCCGTTCCGCAAACGCGCCTGCGTGGTACTGCGGTACGCCTTCGACCTCTCGGAGAAGGACACCGCGGCGGCGCTCGGGATGTCGGTGGGTACGGTGAAGAGCCAGACCTCGAAGGGGACGGCCGAACTGCAGCGGCTGCTCGGCGTCCGGGCCGCGGACGAGCTGGTGGGAAGGGGAACCCGGTGACCGACGAACTGCGCGACCTGCTGCGCGAGAGCACCGAGGCCCACCTGCCCGACCGGGCCCGCATGCTGGCCCGCATCGAGCAGGGCATGGCCCGTCCCGGCACCGCCCCCCGGTCGCGGGACCGCGAGCGCGTCCGTGCCCGTGCCCGCGCCCGCGACCTGTCCTGGCCGAAGATCGTCCTCGCGACCCTGGCCACCGCCGGAACCCTGACGGTGAGCGCCCTTGCGGTGGTCGCCGTCGTGCACGCCCCGGATGCGGCACGGAATCCGCCGGCCGCCCCGTCCGCCCCGTCCGCGCCGTCCGCCCCGTCCGCGCCGTCCGCCGCGGCCCCGTCCGCCGCGGGCAGCGTGGCGCCGCCGACGGTGGGCAGCCGGACCGAGGACGGTCCACTGTGGGCCGACGGCTCCGTCGACCCCCACAGCAACGTCTACTGGGCGCAGAGCAACGTCACCCTGAAGACGAGGAAGCCGCTCACCACGCTCGTCGTCGAGCTGCGCATCGCCCTTACCGAGGGGGTGAAGGACACCGGTAGCTGGCGCACCCGGCCCGCCGCGGACTTCGACCTCACCGCCCGCCGGGAAGGTGGCTTCCTCGTCTACCGGTGGACCCTCAAACCCGGCAGGACCGTTCCGCCCGGCGAGCACGTCTTCGCCGGCCAGTACGACCACGCTGCCGGCGGACGCGACGCGAAGGACGACACGTATCGGATCGATGCGGCTGCCGGCGCCGCGGAGAGCGGAGCCGCCGTGTGGGGCGGGTTCGCGTAGGACGCGTCCACGCCCCGCCGTTCCGGGCAGGCGGGGCGCTCCTGGGGGTCAGCCAACGGCCCGACCGCGCCTACTTTCTGATGATCGACAGAAATGACTCAGGAGTTGTCCTGGTGCATTGGAGCGAACTCCATTCCGACGCCCGAGCCGTGGTATCCGACCCGACATCCCTTGTGCTGATCTTTGTCCGTCACATCCGGCACACACTGAGGGGGCCTCCGCCATGGGGCCCTGTCTGCCTTGAGCAGTGAAAGGTGCATGTTCGTGATCCGAGGAAAGAACAGGCCGAACCAGGGAAAGCGGCGGCTGCGCGCGCTTACCGCGCTGGGCGCCGTGGGTATCGTCGCAGGGCTCGCTTCCAGCCTGCCGGCGACACCGGCCGGTGCAGTCCCTGCCCGTGCGGCAGCTGTCGCCCCGCAGGGCCCCGCTGGGAATTCCGTTGCGTGTGACGGGAAGGTCTACGTCTCGTTCGGTAACCCGGAAGACCAGCTCCACACCGCCGACCGAGGGCCCGGGACGGTGCAGTTCACGCCGTTGGGCGACCCGACACCGTTCCTCTACAACGCCATCGGAGTGAACCCGCGCGATCGCTTCCTCTACGGGACCACGTTCGGTGGCGCGGACAACGAACTGGTCCGCTTCGACCGCAACGGTGACTTCACCAACCTCGGAGCCATTGCCGGTCTGCCGGACGCGCTCTACATCTCGGGTACGTTCGACGGACAGGGCAACTACTACGTCTTGGCCGACGATTCGGGGGAGATCTATCAGATCGACGTCAACTCCCGCTCGGTCACGCGTGTCATCACGATCGAGGAGCTGGCCGACCCGACACTCGACGTCTTCGACATTGCGTTCCGTGACGGATTCCTGTGGGGCTCGACCGACGCGGGCGCCATCACGAGGATCGACATCGCGAATGCGAGCGTGGACTTCTTCCCGGGTGTTCTTCCGGGGGGTGAGGACTTCGGCGGCGTCTTCACGTACGGCAATGGTGATCTCGGATTCTTCCGCAATTCCGGACAGCTCATCCGAGTCCACGTGTGGAATGCGACCGGCTCCAACCCGCGGTTCACCGTGCTGTCGACGCAGACCACGACACCCTCGACGAACCTCGACGCCACCTCCTGCTTCCTCGACTCGTCCGCCGACCTGGCGGTGCGCAAGCGCGGACCCAGGAGCGTCGAGGCGGGAGCCGAAATCACCTACCGCATCACCGTGAAGAACGAGGGGAAGGGCCGCTCCTCCGGCTGGTCGCTGACCGACGACCTCCCGGCGAAGGTCCTCTCGCCCGCCACGTCGACCGAAGGGTGCGAGATCACCGACGGCCTCCTCTCCTGCACGGGCGGCCCGCTGCAGAAGGGGCGCCACGTGGACATCGAGGTGACCGGAATCGCGGGCAACGTTCTGGAGCCCACCACCCTGAAGAACACCGCCAGGGTGTACGGCGACGACGAGGACCCGCGCCACAAGAACAACACGGCCACCGCGTCCACCCACGTGGAGCCGGGGGACAACGACTAGGTCGTTTCGGCTCGCCGGCCGGGCCCCTTTCGGGGTGCCCCGGCCGGCGGAGGCATCCCGCAGCGCACGAGGCGGTGGGTTCAGCGGCTGCTTCGAGTACGGATGAACGTGCTCAGGCCAGGCGATTCAGCGGAAGGCGGTGGCGTTCTCCGAAGCCCATTGCCGGAACGGGCGGGCCGGCGTTCCGGTGATCTGTGCAACCGTGTCGCGCACCATCAGCAGCTCTTCGTTGACGTCTCCGCCCGTGACGTCGAGCACTACGTCCACGGCTTCGTCCCCGAAGACAGCGGCCATCTGTGCGTGGGCCTGCCGGCGGCTGATTTCGGCGAAGGGGATCTCCCGGCCCGGTTCTGCCGCGATGGCCTCGATCTGCTGTCGGGCGGTCACCGGCTCCGGGCCGGTCAGGGCGTACGTGTGTCCCTGATGGCCGGGTTCGGTGAGTGCCGCCCGTGCCACCGCCGCGATGTCCGCAGGGTGGATGGTCGGCAGCGCGGTCTCGGCGTACGGCGCGCGGACGATCTCGTGGTCACGGACGGCAGCCGTGGGTCTGGACGGTGATGGACGACACCAGCACGACATGCTCCGCATCCGCCTGCCGGGCGGCGTCGAGTACGTCGGCGTCCGGGCCCAGGCGCGACGAGAAACAGCGCGCGCACCCCTTCCAGCGCGGGCTTCAGCGACGCCGGTTCCACGAAATCGCCCTCCACGGCCTCGACCCCTTGGGGGAAGACGGCCCGTGCGGGATCACGGGTGAGCCCTCTCAGCGGCCCGGCACCGCGTGCGTGCAGTTCCTTCAGCAGGGCACGGCCTATGTTTCCGGTGGCTCCGGTCACGAGGATCATGGGCGCGCCTTCCCGTCGTCAGATGATCAAGTAGGTGACACGCCAGAACCTCAATCATGCTTCAGGTCAAGGATCGCCCGGTCGAGCACGTGGTCCTCTGCACCGACCTGCGCCAGGGCCGTCGATCGGCCGGGCCGGACTGCGCTGGAAGTCGACCCCGACCGCTATACCCGCATCGCCCTCTACGGGGCCCTCGTCTTCCTCGCCGTCACCGTCCTCAACGAGTACCTCCTCACCCGAGAGCGGCTCGGATTGCCGCGCACGCTGGTGGTGATCGGCTCCTCGCTCCTGCTGCCGTTCGGCATTGGCATGCTCAGCGGCGGCCTGCAGCACTTCGACGACTTCCCCGCCCGCGGCGCCATCCTCGTCCCCGCCGGTCTGGTCGGTCCTTCATCGCCTACGTGATCATGGACGCCGACACTCCCTGGCACCGCATCTTCAGCCTCGTAGGCCTGGCCGTCCCCGCTGTAGCAGCCCTCGCGTTCTTGGGCCTGCGTGAGATCGCGACCGGCATGCAGGCCGAGGACGGGAACGCGGCAGCGGGGGCGTGGGCTACTTCGGCGGAGGGGGGATCCGGTCACGTAGCAGGCCGGATTGTGCAAGCGCCGGTTCATGGGCATGGGGGTTGTTCTGATCACCCGTGTTCAGCCGTCCACCAAGCGGGGACGAGCAGTTCGGGCGGAACGATCGAGTGCGGTTGCGGCCGACGCTTCATCCGGGTGGCGGTCGCTTCGTGCGCCGGTACGGCAGTAGACAAGATCGGCAGCCACGGCGTCCGCAACGGCGGCGCCGTTTCCCGGCATCTTCAGGAGGACCGATGGCATCGGCGCAGGAATGGCAGCTGTCCAGCGGAGCCGCACGGGTCTTTCCCGCGAACGGCGAGAACCTTGCCAAGCCGGTCATCATGGCCGGCGGGGAAGTGGGCCCGACGGACTTCCCCACGTTCGAAGCCGGCATCGACCACCGCTCGTACTCGTTCCTCGCGGAGCTCCACGCGCGGGGCCACGACCTGATCCTGGTCGGCTACGAGAGCGGCTCCCGCCTCGCCGACCAGGCGAAAGCCGTTGAGGAAGCGGTCCGGAGGGCGAGCGCCGAGCGGTACGGAGACGACGCGCTGACCGTGGGCGGCGTCGGCAGGGGAGCACTCGCGGCCCGCTACGCCCTCGCCCGCCAGGAAACCAACGCAGTGGACCATCAGACCGGGACCTACTTCTCCTACAACGGGACGTCACCCTCCCACGAGGAGGACACGGCCCTGCAGAGCCTGGGCAACTGGCCGAGGAGGCCCAGGACGCTCAAGCTGGTCAGCCGCGACTTCGCCGACGGGCTCAGCGACGCGGACTTCGACGAAGCAACGGCCGGTGCCGCCGACCAGGGAGGTCCGCTCATCACCAAGGAACTCGGCACCTGGCTCCTGGACCGCCTGAGCTAGCCGAAGGACCGCCGTGTGGGTGTGTTCCGGCGCCGGGCGGTGGTCAGAGGAACCGGCGGATGGGGGTGACGGCAAGCTCTCGCAGCCGTTGCGCCGCCGAGCGGTGGTTCCAGCGCGCCGGATCCATCTGCGCACTGGCCTGCACGTCCTCGTCGAAGTGGCGGTCCAGGGTTGCGGTGAAGTCTTCGTCCAGGACCGCGAGCATGACCTCTTCGTCGTGGTCCAGTGAGCGACGGTTGAAGTTGGTGGAGCCGATGAATGCCGCGATCCCGTCGACGGTGATGACCTTGGCGTGCATCATCGTCGGCTGGTACTCGAATATCCTCACCCCGCAGGCGAGGAGGTCCGCGTAGAAGTTCTGACCGGCCAGCCGGCAGACGCGCTTGTCGGTGTGGGGGCCGGGCAGGAGTATTTCGACCTCGATGCCCCGGCGTGCCGCTGCGCACAGCAGCTCGATGAAATAGGCGTCCGGGGCGAAGTAGGCGGTGGACAAGCGGAAGCGTTGCTGGGCGGATTCGATGGCGACCCGTATCAGGGTCTGCATGTCCTGCCAGCCGATGCTGGCCGAGCCCCGGACCACCTGCACCACCGCCTCGCCCTGCGGCGTGTGGCCGGTGAAGCGGTCCCGGTCGTCGAAGAGGGTGTCGTGGCACTCGGCCCAGTTCTGGGCGAAAGCGGCGGCAACGCCGTCCACGGCGGGACCGCGCAGCCGGACGTGGGTGTCGCGCCACTCGTTCTCGTTGCGGGCGTTGCCGCACCATTCCTCGGCGATGCCGACTCCGCCGGTGAACGCCGTCCGTTCGTCGACCACGAGCACTTTGCGGTGACAGCGGTGGTTCTGCTTGAGCGGGGAGAGGTAGAGGGGCTTGCGGAACCACGCCACCTGGGCCCCGGCGTCCTCCATGAGGTCGAGCAGGTCCTGCTCGATGAGCCGGCTGCCGAAGCCGTCCAGCAGCAGCCGTACCCTCACCCCCGCGCGGGCCCGGTCCGCCAGCGCCTGGGCGAACCGCCGGGCTATCTCGCCGCGCCAGTACACGAACGTCATCATGTCGACGGTGTGCTCGGCGGAGCGGATGCTGTCCAGCATCGCCGCGAAGATCTCGTCCCCGTTGCGCAGGGCGAGCAACGCGTTTCCCTCGGTGGCGGCGATGCCGATCAGCCGCTCGAGGCGGCGCCGCATCCGCTGTTTGCGCTCGGCCACCGACAGCACCGGCAGCCCCGCGGCGGCGGTCGTCCCGCCGGACGGTCGCGACCCGTCGGTTGCACTCGTCATGACTCCACCTGACCGGTCGGGGACGCCGCCCCCGCACGTCCGGCAACCGCCGGGGCGAGCCGACTGTACACAGCCACAGACCGGGAGTGGGCGGGGTGTCTCCCCTCAGCACGCGGTTACGGCGCTGAGCAGGCCGCGGCGCCGTCTCTCGGGGCCGGTGCCCGCCGCCCGCTGCCCTGTGGAGCCTTGCCCGCCTGCCCCCGTGGCTGTTCGAGTCCGATTACGTCTCCGCTGAACGAGCGCAAATCTATGTCGGCCAAAGTAGACATTGGGTGGTGACCTGGCTATGGTTTCTGCTGTAACCCAGAGAGACAGCAGGCTCGGCAGAGATGAACTGCCGGGCGTAGTGCCCGTAAGTACAGTTCGCAGAGCGGTGCGGTGGTGGAGTTCCGAAGCCAGGGTTGTTGCAGCACGGACAGCACGGCGACGGGCTTGACGACCGGACCGGGTGGCCCGCAGTGATCAGGGGCTGCCATGAGCAGTACCGCAGTCAACGCAGCATGCAGTTGATCATCGAGGGAAGAACGGAGGAACCAGCGCCATCAGGATCGCCCGGGCGGAAGTCTTGAGCCCGGGTACCGCAGGACATCGATAGTGAGGTGGTCTCCGGTCGAGCAACCGCGATCCCCGCACCGACATCGTTCACGTCGGACATGCGGAAACAAAAGGCCGGCACGGAACAGATGCCGGCAGATGGTGTAGAAGTTTCCTCGGGGCCCTGGTGCCGTACGGCACCAGGGCCCCTCCACGTGTTTCAGAGAGAGGTGCAATGACAGCAGAGAATCCGACAGGCCCGCTCGGCGGCCACCTGGACGACGACGACTACCCCGCATACACCATGGGTCGTGCCGCAGAGATGCTCGGCACCACCCCGGGCTTCCTCCGCGCCATCGGTGAAGCCCGACTGATCACGCCGCTCCGCTCCGAGGGTGGTCACCGCCGGTACTCCCGCTACCAGCTGCGCATCGCGGCCCGTGCCCGGGAACTCGTCGACCAGGGCACCCCCGTCGAGGCCGCCTGCCGCATCGTCATCCTCGAGGACCAGCTCGAGGAAGCCCAGCGCATCAACGCCGAGTACCGCCGCGCCGCCGGGTCGTCCACTCCGCCGACCGCGGTCTGAGGTGAGCGTGCCCGCCGGTCTCGGTGGGCCGCGCACCCGCGCGTGCCGACGTGTGCTGACGTGTGCCGACGCGTGCCGACGCGTGGTGGGTGAGTGGCGGGTGCTCGTTTCCCTCCGTTCGGAAAAGCGTTGCGCCTGGGCTGCCAATATCTGTCACCGCGATGTAAGGATTTAGCGGTCCATGCGGAGAGGGTTTTTACCGCGGTGGCCGGGGTGAATTGTTTTTCGTACGCCGGCCGCTTCGGCATGCTATTGTCGATCTCAGTTGCAGTTGTGGTTCCCAAACTTCAAGTGCCTCCAGCCGGTCTCCGTGCCATATGGGGGTGCTTTGTATTTCCGGTCATTTTCCGGGCGGGGCATCATCGCGGCGACACGGTGTCCGTGCAGTGCGGACGCTGGTGTACTGCCCCAAAGGAGATTTGACATGGCATCTGGCACCGTGAAGTGGTTCAACGCGGCCAAGGGTTTCGGCTTCATCGAGCAGGACGGTGGCGGCGCTGACGTGTTCGCCCACTTCTCGAACATCGCCGCCCAGGGCTTCCGCGAGCTGGCTGAAGGCCAGAAGGTCACCTTCGACATCGCGCAGGGCCAGAAGGGTCCGACGGCCGAGAACATCGTTCCCGCCTGACGCTGACGCGCACTTCGTAGCTGGGGCCCGCATCCTTCGGGGTGCGGGCCCCAGCTGCAGGCATCTCCCGCAGGATTTTCACCCGCGGTGTGCCCGCCACCCACGGACCGCTCCTGGGGTGCAGACCGCTTCGCAGCTGCACCAGTCGAGGTCCTGTATTCCGCGTGAGCCGGGTTCGCTTTCACATTCTATTCGGCCCGTTCTTGCGATTCCCCGCGCTTTTCCTCTGCCGCCGGAATTCTTTGATGCGCGCCGTATCAAGGAAGGTTCTGAATGAACCCCGTACGTACGAACAACCGCTCCGCCCGCAGCCGCAGCCGCACCGGCGGCCCCGCTTTCGGCTCCACCGCCGGTTCCGGCCAGCGCAGCCGCTTCGGTTCCTCCGCACCGAGCCGATCGGGCGGTCCGAGCCGCTCGGGCGGCTTCGGTCGGCGGCCCGCCGCGGTGCAGGGCGAGTTCGCCCCGCCGAAGACGATCACTCCCGCCCTCCCCGCCGTCGAGGCGTTCGCCGACCTCGACATGCCCGGGGAGCTGCTGGCCGCCCTCGGCGCGCAGGGCGTGAGCGTGCCGTTCCCGATCCAGGCCGCCACCCTGCCGAACACCCTGGCGGGCCGCGATGTGCTCGGCCGCGGTCGCACCGGCTCCGGCAAGACCCTCGCCTTCGGCCTGGCGCTGCTGGCCCGCACCGCCGGGCAGCGGGCCGAGCCCCGCCAGCCCCTCGCGCTGATCCTCGTACCGACCCGTGAGCTGGCGCAGCAGGTGACCGACGCGCTCACTCCCTACGCCCGCTCGGTGAAGCTGCGCCTGGCCACCGTCGTCGGCGGGATGCCGATCGGCAGGCAGGCGGGTGCGCTGCGCGGTGGCGCGGAGGTCGTCGTGGCGACGCCGGGACGGCTCAAGGACCTCATCGACCGCGGCGACTGCCGGCTGAACCAGGTCGCGATCACCGTCCTGGACGAGGCCGACCAGATGGCCGACATGGGCTTCATGCCGCAGGTCACCGCCCTGCTCGACCAGGTGCGCCCCGAGGGCCAGCGGATGCTGTTCTCCGCCACCCTCGACCGCAACGTCGACCTGCTGGTGCGCCGCTACCTCACGGACCCCGTCGTGCACTCCGTCGACCCCTCGGCCGGCGCGGTCACCACGATGGAACACCACGTACTGCACGTGCACGGCGCCGACAAGCACCGGACGACGACGGAGATCGCGGCGCGCGAGGGCCGGGTGATCATGTTCCTGGACACCAAGCACGCCGTCGACCGCCTCACCCAGGACCTCCTCAACAGCGGAGTACGCGCGGCGGCCCTGCACGGCGGGAAGTCGCAGCCCCAGCGCACCCGGACCCTGGGCCACTTCAAGACCGGGCACGTGACGGTGCTGGTGGCGACCAACGTCGCGGCGCGCGGCATCCACGTCGACAACCTCGACCTCGTCGTCAACGTCGACCCGCCCACCGACCCCAAGGACTACCTCCACCGCGGCGGCCGCACCGCGCGCGCCGGCGAGTCCGGCAGCGTCGTCACCCTCGTCACCCCCAACCAGCGCCGCGAGATGACCCGTCTGATGGCGGCCGCGGGCATCGTCCCGCAGACCACCCAGGTCCGTTCGGGCGAGGAGGCGCTGAACCGGATCACCGGCGCCCAGGCCCCCTCCGGCATCCCGGTCACCATCACCGCGCCGCAGGAGGAGCGGACCGGGCGCAGCCCGCGTTCCTCCCGCGGCCGGCGCAGCCGCCCCGCCCAGGAGCGGCGCCGCTCCATGGGCATGGCCGCCTGACCCGGGCCCTGTCCGTCCCGTCCGTCCCGTCCCTCCTGCTCCGCTCCGCTCCGCTCCGTTCCGTCACGTCTGTGAGGCATCATGCGCTTCGTCATCGCCCGATACCCCTTCGACCTCGAGAAGAGCGAGGTGGAGGAGAAGATGAAGGGCGTCAAGGCCGAGCCCGTCACGGGAGCGTCCGTGATCATCAGCCGACGCACCTACCCCGTCAAGCAGGTCGGTGAGGTCATCACCCGGCAGGACCGGCGCGACTTCACGGCGGCCGAGGTGACCCGGGCGCTGACCCGCCTCGGCTTCACCTGCCGCGACCTTTCGGTCCCCGTGCCGGCGCCCGCGCTCACCCCGCTCCAGGAGGCCTCGGCACTCCTCGGAAGCCCGGCCGACGCCTGACGTGGCTTGCTAGAGTCGCTGTCCATGTCGATCCCTGACGACCTGCTCCTCGATCTCGCCGCCATGGTCGAGTCGGAGCAGACCAATCAGATGTCCCTGACCGTCGTGGTCCACGGTGCCGTCATCACGGGCCGGCTCGCCCCCGAGAGCGTCTGGCGTCAGCGGGTGGCCGAGGTCCTGCGGGACTCCGACCAGCTGGGCCCGTTCGCCGAGATCTTCAGTTCCGCCGGCCGCGGTGACAGACAGGCCGCGGCGGCTCCCTCGCACCTGCACTTCCACGTGGCGCGCATCCTCCAGGGCACCCTGGGCATCCCCGAGACGGGCGGGATGTACCGGATCGCGGTCAAGGACGTCAGCGCGTGGACCGTCGGAGACTTCAGCTACTCCGACAAATAGGCCCTGTCACGGCGCGTTCGGCGCGCTTCGGCGCGTTGGCGCGTTGGCGCGTTGGCGCGTGCCGGAACGCCGGAAGACGGCCCCCGCATTCGTTCGCGGGGGCCGTCTTCCGGTGCATGCGCTACTTGCAGGGCGGCACGAGGCGCACGCGGTCGATGATCGCGATGTTGTTGCTCTTCATGACCGCGGTGACCTCTCCGCACACGTCATTGACGCGCACCGGGCCGGCGTACTGGCTGAAGTTCCCCTCGTCCGTCTGGCACGGACGCGGCGTGCCCGCGGGGCGCGGCTTGGAGGTCTCGCAGATCTTGAGCTTCATGTACTTCGCCGTGCCGAGGTTGTTGTCGAACACGGCGCAGGACCCCACACCCTCCTTGCGGTAGGTGAAGAGGGTTCCGAAGCGGCGGGAGTCCGGAAGCTGCTCGGCGAAGGTCAGCACGTAGCCGGCGCCGCACAGGTTGGCCGTCGCGGCGGCCGCCGCCGGCTGGGCCTTGACGACGGCGCGCGTGGCCTCGTCCGCCACGGCGGAGATCTGCACGCCGCCGGCGGCCGGTACGGACTCCACCGCGGAGGCCTGCGGCGCCGTCAGGGCGAAGGACGCCATGGCGACCGTGGCGACGGTCACGCGCATGGCGGATTTCTTGGAAACGAAAGACATGTTCTCCCCCAGATAACTGATTCCGCGACCCCCGATTGCACTGCCGGAGCCGCGCGCGGACTGAAGCGCCGCTGAAATGCCGCTGAAGCGGCCGCACTTCACCCTGACTTGGTCGTGCCAGGCCGAAGCGACATCCAGTAGATCATCACCAACTGCCGTCATTTCGGGCCTATCCGACAATCACCGATAACGAAATGGCAATATCGGTGCGCCCCGTCGCACACTGTGGGCATGCGGATCTCGATGCTGGGGGCCCTGGACGTGCGGGGCGAGGACGGAAGCGGCGTCGGGGTCGGGGGACCGCGCCTGCGCGCACTGCTGATCCTGCTGGCGCTCGAACCGGGGCGGGTGGTCGCCTCCGAACTGCTGATCGACGGGATCTGGCAGGACGAGCCGCCGTCCGGCGCCGCGAACGCCCTGCAGGCGCTGGTCTCACGGCTGCGGCGGGCCCTGCGCGGCACCGGCGTGGAGGTGGAAGCGCATCCGGCCGGGTACCGGCTGACGGTCGAACCCGACGCCGTGGACGTGGTCCGCTTCGAACGGCTGGCCTCCGCGGGCCGCGGGGTGCTGGCCCGGGACCCGGACACCGCCGCCCGCGTCCTGCGTGAGGCCCTCGAACTGTGGCGCGGGCCGGCCCTGTTGGACGTCGCGGCTGCCGATTCCTTCCGGGCGCCGGTGACCCGTCTCACCGAATTGCGGATGGCGGTCCTGGAGGACCGGATCGAGGCGGACCTGCGGATGGGTCGCGGCCGGGAACTGACCGGCGAACTCACCTCCCTCGTCGCCGAACACCCCTTGAGGGAAAGGCTCGTCGGGGCGCTGATGCGGGCGCTCGTCGCGGCCGGACGGCCCGCCGAGGCGCTCACGGCGTACGGGAGCGCGCGCGAGGTCCTCGCCGAGGAGCTCGGGGCGGACCCCTCGCCGGAACTGTCCGCGCTGCACACCGCCGTCCTGCGCGGGGAGGTCCCGGCCGGACCGCCGGCAGGACCGCCCGCGGCTGCTCCCGCCCCTCGGGCACCGTCGTCACCGTCCATACCCCCTGCACCGACCGCACCGGCCGCACGTCGGGCTCCCGGAGGACCACAGGCCCCGCAGCCCTCTCCGCCGACCAACCTGCGGGCCGGACTGGCCAGTTTCGTGGGCCGGGACGAGGACCTCGCCCGCGTGGACGCCCTCATGGGCCGGTTCCGGCTCACCACGCTCACCGGGCCGGGCGGCGCCGGCAAGACGCGGCTGGCCGTCCAGAGCGCCCGCCCCCTGCTCGACCGGTTCCCCGACGGGGTCTGGCTGGTGGAGCTCGCGCCGCTGAGCGCGGGGGACGACGTGCCGCTGGCCGTCCTGAACGCACTCGCCCTGCGGGAGCACGCACCCGCGGCGGGCGACCCGCTGGACCGGCTCGCCGCGGCGCTGCGCACCCGGACCGCCCTGCTGGTCCTGGACAACTGCGAGCACCTGATCGAGGCGGCCGCGACGACCGCCGACCGGCTGCTCGGCGAATGCCCCGGGCTGCGCATCCTGGCGACCAGCCGGGAGCCGCTCGGCCTGACCGGCGAGGCGCTGTGGCCGGTGCATCCGCTGGCCCTGCCGCCGCAGGACGCGGACGCGGCGCAGGCCCTGGCCTCGCCGGCGGTCCGACTGCTGAACGACCGTGCGGCGGCGGCCCGTTCCGGCTTCGCGGTCACCGCCGAGACGGCCCCGGCGGTGACCCGGATCTGCCGGGCTCTGGACGGCATGCCGCTGGCCATCGAGCTGGCGGCGGCCCGGCTGCGCACGATGAGCGCCGAGCAGCTCGCAGCCCGGCTGGACGACCGGTTCCGGGTGCTGACGGGCGGCGCGCGGACGGCCCCGCGCCAGCACCAGACCCTGCGGGCGGTGGTCGACTGGAGCTGGGAACTGCTGACGGAGGCGGAACGGGCCCTGCTGCGGCGGCTCGCGGTCTTCCCCGGCGGCGCCACGGTCGAGTCGGCCGAGGGGGTCTGCGCGGGCGGCCCGGTCGCGGCGGACGAGGTCCTCGACCTGATCATGTCGCTGGCCGACAAGTCCCTGCTGGTGACGGCGGGCGACGGGCGCTACCGGATGCTGGAGACCATCCGGGCGTACGCGCTGCAGAAGCTGGCCGGGGCCGGCGAGCAGGAGGCGCTCCGGCGCGCGCACGCCGCGCACTTCACCGAACTGGCCCGCACGGCGGACCCGTACCTGCGCCGGGCGGAACAGCTGGAGTGGCTGGCCCGGCTCACCGACGAGCACGACAACCTGGCCGCGGCGCTGCGCGGTGCGATCGCGGCGGGCGACGCGCGGGCGGCCGTACGGCTGGTGGCGGCGGCCGGCTGGTACTGGTGGCTCAGCGGGCACAAGGCGGACGGCGCCGAACTCGCCGCGCAGGCCCTCGCGCTGCCGACCGCCACGCACGCGGAGCGGCAGGACGGGCCCGACGCGGAGGCCCGCGCCGTGGCCTGCGCACTGGCCGTGCTGTTCGCGACGGCCGGACTCGGCGACGACCGGCAGACCGAGGAGCTGCTCCGCGAGGGAGCGGAGCTCGCCGCACGGACGGGAAGCCGCCATCCGGTGGTCCGCTTCCTGGGGCCGCTGGACCGGATGCTGCGCGGCGCGGGCGCCGGCGAGGCGCCGCCGGTGGACGCCTGGGACGGCCTGCTGGCCGACGAGGACCCGTGGGTGCGGGCGCAGGGCCGGCTGGAGCGGGCCAAGACCGTGCTGGGGACCGGCGGCCGGCCGGCGGAGGCGGAGGCCGCGATCGAGGCGGCCCTGACCGGGTTCCGCGGGCTCGGTGAACGCTGGGGGATCTCCTTCGCGCTGACCCTGCTGGCCGACCTGGAGGCCCGGCGCGGCGATCACCGCATGGCGGTGGCGCACTTCGAGGAGGCCGTCGCGGTCATCGGCGAACTGGGCGGCATCGAGGACCGGCTGTACGCCGGGGTCAGGCAGGCGCAGTCGTGCCTGCTGGCCGGGGATCCGGCGGGCAGCGCGGCGGCCATGGCGCGGGCGGAGCGGGACGCGGAGGCGGCCGGCTGGCCCGAGACGCTGGCCATGATGGCGCAGGGCAAGGCGGACCTGGCCCGCTGGAGCGGTGAACCGGCCCTGGCCCGGGCCGAGCTGGCACGCGCCCGCGAGGCGGTCCGCGGCCTGGCCGTCCACCCGGTGTACCAGGTGGCGGTACTCGACTCACTCGGCTACCTGGACGCCGCGGACGGCGAGCTGGCCGCCGCCCGGAGCCACCGGGCGGCGGCGCTCGACCTGGCGGTGGCCTCCCTGCACGCGCCCACGGTCGCCCAGGTGCTGGTCGGCATCGCGGACCAGGCGGTGCGGCGGGACCGGCCGCGGGAGGCGGCACGGCTGCTGGCGGCGGCCGTGGCAGTGCGCGGCGGGCCGGACCACTCGCGCGCCGACGCGGGACACGTGGAGGGCGCGGTGCGCGCCGCGCTCGGCGATCGGTACGAGGAGGAGCACGAGGAGGAGCACGAGGAGGCGGCCGGCCTCGCGGACCTGGAGACCGTACGGGCGCTCGCGAGGGCCGCGTTGGACGGCTGAGGACGGGCAGTTGGGGACGCGGCCGAGGGCGGACGGCCGAGGGCAGGCGGCCGAGCTCCTTCAGCTCCCCCGCAGTTCCCGGAGGAAGCGCTCCTGATCGGCGAGGAGGCCGGGCGGGAACAGGGCGCGCGGGGCGAACACGGCCGTCAGGGCCAGCCGCCAGGAGGAGCGCTCGACCGGGGTCCGGAGCAGGGAGTGGGACGCCCCCGGATAGCAGCGGACCGTGAGCGTGCCGGGGTCGAGCAGGCTCCGGTACGCGGCCTCGGTCTCGGCCCCGTCCACGTTCAGGTCGTCGGCGCCGGAGATCAGCAGCACCGGGACGGCTCCCCTGGCCCGCATCGCCCGCAGGTCCGCCGTCGCGTCCGCGGTGAAGTTGCGGCTGATGAACGACCAGCGCTCCGCCGTGAGTTCCCGGTCGGCGCCCGGACGCGTGCGGTACTCCTCGTACGCGGCGCCGCGCCGCAGCAGCGCCAGGGTCTCCTCCCGGGTGCGCAGGGCGGCCGCCGTGCGCTCGGCGTCGGCACCGGCCGCGCGGAGTTCGGCGCGGAGGTTGTACTCCCCCTGCCGCTCCCAGTTCACGGCGGTGCCGACCGCGATGACGAAGCGCACCCCGGGCTCCGGGGCCCGCGCGACCACCTTGGGCAGCACCCATCCCGCCTGGCTGGCCCCCCACAGACCGATGCGGGTGGCGTCGATCTCGGGCCGGGTACGGGCCGCCCAGGTGAGGGCGTCGGTGGTCTCGCGGGCCCGGTCGTCCATGGTCTGGCCGAGCCAGTCGGCGGGTTTGTCGAAGGAGAGCGAGGCGTATCCGGCCCGGGCGAAGGCCTCCCAGTAGGGGCGGTAGAAGCCGTCGTGGGTGGCGTCGACCTCGCCGTCGCCGTGCACGAGGACGACGAGCGGGAAGGGGCCGGGCCCCCTGTCGGCGGGGGTGGCGAGCACGCCGGGCAGCTCGTGGCCGGCGGCGGGGACGGTGACGCGCTGCTCGCGCAGGCCGTAGTCGTGCTGCCAGACGACGACGCCGGTGAGGCCTGCCGCGAGGAGGGTGGCGGTCAGGAGGAGGAGCAGGACGGTGCGGAGCGTGCGGGACATGGGGCCCCTCTCTGATCTATCGAATCTAAAACGATCGTAGCGCGAATGAACGTATTAGACTCGTCCGCATGACGACTGTGGTGCGCGAGGTGCCGGACGGCACCCAGGAGCGGGTGGCAGAGCTGTACTGGGAGGCCTTCGGCGGGAAGCTGGGCGCCGCCCTCGGCCCTGCGGAGGCAGGGCGCCGGTTCATCGCGGGCCACCTGCACCGGGACCGGGGCGTGACGGCCCTGTCGCAGGACGACGGCCGGGTGGTCGGCGTGGCGGGCTACCAGCTGGCCGGGCGCGGCCTGGTCGGCGGCGACGCGGCCGCGGTCAGGGCGGCGTACGGGCCCGTGCGGGGCCTGTGGCGGGTCTTCCTGCTGGCCCTGCTGGAGCGCACCCCGGCCCGCGGCGAGCTGGTCATGGACGGCATCGCCGTGGACCCAGCCGAACGGGGCCGGGGCATCGGCGGCCTGCTGCTGCGGGAGGTCGAGGCCATCGCCGTGGAACAGGGGTGCCGGCGGATCCGGCTGGACGTGGTCGCGGAGAACCCGCGGGCGCGGGCGCTGTACGAACGGCACGGTTTCCGGGCGGTGCGGGTGCAGCGGACGCCCTGGCTGCGCGATGTGCTGGGATTCGGGGGCGTGACGACGATGCACAAGGCGGTGGCGCGGTGAGCGGTACGGGCGGGGCGGTGGACGGCATGAGCGCGGCGGGCGGGACGGGGACGGCGGGCGGAGCGGCCGCGGCGGGCGGGATCCCCACGCGGATGGTCGTGCACGCGCTGGTCCGGGAGGACGGGACGGTCGAGGGCGGCGAGCTGTACGAGGTCGCCGGGCTGCTCGGGATGACCGACCAGCAGGTGCGGCTGTGCGTGAAGCGGCTCGTGACCGAGGGGCGGTTCACCGTGGCGGGGCGCGGCCGGCGGGCCGTGCTGCGCCTGACGGGGGCCGCGGGGCCGACGGGCGCGTCGGGGCCGGGGCTGCCGCTCGTACCGGAAGTGGAGTTCGTCCGGCACGCCTACCGGCAGGACCGGGGGCTGGAACCGTGGGACGGGGTCTGGCACGCCTTCGCCTTCGCCGTACCGGAATCCGCGCGGACCGCACGGGACGCCCTGCGGGACGCGCTGACCGGCCTGGGGGCGGCGCCGGTGCAGGGCGGCCTGTACGTCACGCCCAACGCCATCGGCCCGTACGTGCGGGCCCGGGCATCGGAACTAGGCCTCACCGAAGCGCTGACCTGCCTGAGCACGCGCGATCTGGCGGTGGGCGGCACCACCGGCCCTCGGGCCCTGGCGGCCCGGCTGTGGCCCCTGCCGGAGATCGCCGCCCGCTACGAGGCGCTGCACGCCCTGGCGGGCAGCGGAGCGGGGGATGCCGAAGGGGCGGCCGCAGGGCTGGCGCGGGCCGTTGCGCTGGCGGCGGCATTCTCCGCGGCGATGGTCCCGGATCCGCTGCTTCCGCCGGAGCTGCTGCCGCAGCCCTGGGCGGGGGCGACGGCGCGGGCGGCGGCGGCCGCGGCCTGGGACCGGCTCGCCGCCGCCGCTCCGTCCGACGGCCCGCGCCTCTTCCGCCTGTACGGCGAGGCCCTGACCTGACCCCGACCCGCCTCGCCCCGCCCCGCAAGGAACC
>NZ_JARAYQ010000540.1:0-1529 GCF_033794505.1 Streptomyces sp. MB09-01
AAGAACTCACCAACCCCGACTACTGGGTCCAACACCTCCGCCACACCGTCCGCTTCCACGACGGCATCCGATTCCTTCAGGACCAGAACGTCACCACATTCCTGGAGCTGGGTCCGGACCCCGTCCTCACCGCCATGGCCCGGGGCTGCCTGGGTGAGGAGGCCGCCCAGGGGGCGGTGTCGACCGTCGGCGTCCTGCGCAAGGGCCGCCCCGAGGCACGGACCCTCGCGGTCGCGCTCGGCCACGCGGCCGTGCGCGGTGCGGCGCTGGACGTCGAGAGCCTCTTCCCCGGTGCGCGGCGGGTACTGCTGCCGACGTACGCCTTCCAGGGAGCCCGGTTCTGGCTGAACAGCCCTGCCACGCCCGAGGACGTGGCGAGTCTGGGCCTGACGCCGGCGGAGCACCCGCTGCTCGGTGCGGTGACCAGCCTCGCCGGCGGAGAAGGGCTGCTGTTCACGGGCCGCGTCGCGCGGAGCACCCACCCGTGGATCGCCGACCACGCGGTCTCCGGAACGGTTCTGCTGCCCGGCACCGCCCTGGTCGAGATGGCCGTGGCGGCGGGCGAGCGCTTCGGCTACGACCGGCTCCGGGAGCTCGTCCTGGAAGCGCCGCTGATCGTGCCCGAGGACGGGCGCGTCCACCTCCAGGTGGCGCTCGGCGCCGAGGAGTCCGGTACGCGCACCGTGTCCGTCCACTCCCGCGCCGAGGGCCGGGCCGACGAGGAGTGGACGCGGCACGCCTCGGGTGTGCTCGCCGAGGCGGGCCCGGGCCCGGTTCCCGCGACCGGCTCGGTCGTCTGGCCGCCGGAGGGAGCCACGCAGATACCCGTCGGCGACCTCTACGCCCGCCTCGCCGAACGCGGATACACGTACGGCCCCACCTTCCAGGGTCTGCGGAGCGCGTGGAGACGCGGCACGGATCTGTACGCGGAGATCGCGCTCCCCGAGAGCATCGACGGGGACGGGTTCGCCCTCCACCCCGCCGCGCTGGACGCCGCCCTGCACGCGCTGCTGATCGAGGATTCCGACGAACTGACCATCCCGTTCTCGTTCAGCGGGGTCACCCTGCACGCCGCCGGTGCGACGGCGCTGCGGGTGCACCTGGTTCCGAGCGGTACGAGCGCCGCCTCGCTCACGGCCACGGACGCCGACGGCCGGCCCGTCATCACCGTCGACGAGATCGCCCTGCGCCCGGCCGGAGACCTGCAGGACCGCAGCGGTCGCCTCGACGGGCTCTACCACCTGGTGCGGAAGCCGGTCCCACAGGCCACCGAGCCGGCCGCCGGACCGTGGGCCGTACTGGGCTCGGACCCGCACGGCCTGGCCGCGGCCGTCTCCGGGGACACGTACGCCGACGCCGCCGAACTGCGGACCGCTCTCGCCTCAGGCGGGCCGGTCCCCGGTGTCATCGTGCTCACCGAGCCGAGCGCGGAGGTGCACGCGGCGGTTCAGGACACTCTGGCCACCCTCCAGGAACTCCTCGCCGACACCACCCTGGACTCCACCCGCATCATCGTCCTCACCCAAGGC
>NZ_JARAYQ010000541.1:0-1484 GCF_033794505.1 Streptomyces sp. MB09-01
GCGCCGGGCGGGGAGGGTGAGGCTCTCGGGCTGGGGATCAGTGGCCGTGGGCAGGGTGGCGGTCACTGGTGGCTGTCCTCTCGGATCGCGGCGGAAGCGGAGGCGGAGACTGCGGCAGTGGCGGAGACTGTGGCGGTGGCGGTCGCGGGGCTTGCGGCGGTCGCGGTCGCGGTGCCTGCGACGGTCGCGGGGCCTGCGGCGCCGGCGGTCGCGGCCGTCAGGTGGGCGCCGGTGTGGCTCGTCAGTTCCCACTCGTTGCGGCCGCGCTGCTCGCGCCAGACGGCGCGGATCGCGGCGCCCGCGAGCATCACCTGGTAGAAGGGGCCGCCGACGACGAGCTTGAGGTAGTGCACGAGGCGGACGCGCAGGCCGTACTGCCGGCCGAAGTCGTGCAGGCCGACGATCTCGAAGACGAACGTCACCATCGCCGTGATCATGGGGAGGAAGGTGATGATCGCGATGCCGACCGGTACGTCGAGGAAGACCGCGACGGCGAAGTTGAGCGGGATGATCACACCCGACGCGGCCTGCATGAAGGGCGTCATCAGCGTGTAGCGGGCGAGCCAGCGCTGGCCGCGCCCCGGCAGCTGCTGCCAGTCCTTCTTGCGGTACACCTGGAGGAATCCCTGGTTCCAGCGGGTGCGCTGCTTGAGCAGGCTGATCAGCGAGCCGGGCGTCTCCTCGCGGGTCACCATGTCGGAGTCGTAGGCGACGACCACCTTCTTGCCGACCGACGACAGCCGCACCCCCAGGTCGCAGTCCTCGGCGAGGCAGTTCTGGTCCCAGCCGCCGGCCTCGCGCAGCACCTCGGTGCGGACGAAGACGGTGTTGCCGCCGAGCGGGATGAAGCCCTTCTCGGCGTGCAGGTGCAGCCGGGAGCGGAACCAGAAGAAGTACTCCAGGCAGTTGCGCAGGCTGTACCAGCTGGAGTGGAAGTTGATGAGCTGGACCCCGCCCTGGACCACGTCGGCGCCGGTGGAGCGGAAGGCGTGGTCGACGTGGGCGAGCAGCTCGGGGTGGACCTGGTCCTCGGCGTCGAAGACCCCGACGATGTCACCGCGGCAGGACGGCAGGGCGGAGTTGAGGGCCTTCGGCTTGTTCTTCGTCTCGTGGTGGTCGACGACGACCCGGACGCGGGCCGGCTCGCGGGCGGCGGCCCGTTCGGCGACGGCGGCGGTCTCGGGGTCATCGTGCCCGACGATCACGATGATCTCGTAGTCGGTGTGGCTCGACTCCAGGAGCCGGTCGATGGTGTGCTCCAGGACCGCCTGCTCGTGGCGGGCGGGCAGCAGCAGCGAGAAGGACAGGCGGCCCTCCCCGTCGGGACGGTCGAAGCGGGTGGAGGCGAGCACCTCGGGGGTCCGCCACGCGTGCATCTGCCACCAGAGCGTGAATGCGGCCATCCAGAAGAGCGCCAGCGAAATGACAACAATGAACACAGATGTGTACAAGATGCCCCCCACAGACCCGCCGCCCCCCGGCGG
>NZ_JARAYQ010000542.1:0-1480 GCF_033794505.1 Streptomyces sp. MB09-01
GGTGGGAGTGGGGTGGGTGCCGACGTAGGGGTCGGTGAGGCCTAGGGCGAGTCCGGTGCCGGTGGCTTTGAGGACGGCTTCCTTGCGGGCCCACAGGCGGGCGAGTGCGACGGGGCGTCGTTCGACGGCGAGGGCGTTCAATTCGGCGGTCTCCGCCGGGTGCAGGGCGTTGATGACGTCCGCCACCGCCTGCGGGCTCGGGATCGCCTCGATGTCGACGCCGACGGGTCGTGCGGCGAGGGCGAGGTAGGCCATGTCGCCGCTGTGGGAGAGGGAGAAGTGGAGGGCGGTGTCGGCTACGGCGGGGCGGCCGTGCGGGCCGCCGCAGCACGGGCAGTCTTCCCGGATCAGGCGTATGTCCTGCGGGGCCAGCCCCAGGTGGCTGCCGAGGAGGACGCGGAGCCCGAGGTGTGAGGCGAGGTAGCGGTGGCGGTCGGCGGGCCGGACCATGCGTTCGGCCCGACCGCGTTCGTCGGCGTCGAGTACCGTGCCCGCCTCCTGGACGGGGTGTCCGCCGACGAGGTCCGCCATGGTGTTCCAGGACCACACCGACACGCCCGCGCCGGTGGGGGGTGGTCCGGTCCGCGTCGTCTGGCTGCCGAGTTGGTTCACGCGCTCGATCACCTGACCGAGGGTAGTCCAGCCGGTCGGTCCGCGGTTAGCCGTACTGTTCTTCATGGCGCCGGTGGTGTGAGTACGGTCTGCGTATGCACTTGAACGCATTGGAGCAGCAGCGAGGGCACGTGCTGCTGATAGCGGGTGATGTGGCGGTGCGGCGGCGCACGGTGCAGTTGGCACCGAGCGCGAACCTTGCCGCCCTGGCGATGGTGCCCGCTTCCGCTCTGCTGGGCAGCGGGCTTCCCAGTGACACGGTCTGTCTGGACGGGGCGCGTGATCCGAACACCGTCCTGACGCGGCTGCGCACGGCTGCGGCCACGCCGGGGCCCTTGCTGGTCTATCTGTCGGGCCGTCTCACGGTGGACCGTCGGGGCCGGCGCCTGCACCTTGCGCTGGCCGGCACGACCGCGGCGTCGGTGCGCTATACCTCGCTGCCGTGGGAGTGGCTGGGCAGCGAACTGCGTGCCCGCCCTGCCGGGCTGACCACGGTTCTCCTTGATCTGGCCGCGGACAAGGAGGCCTGGCCGCTGCTGCAGGAGTACGGCAGCCTGCCGGCCCCGCCCTCGGTGGAGGTGTACGGGGTGGTCTGCCCGCCGGCCTTCGCCCCGGCGGCGGGCGCCGCGGTGAGCGGTTACACCCGGCACTGGATCGACCAGCTGCGCCGCGGCCCGGGCCGGCCCGGCAATGTCCAGCTGCATGCCCTCGCGGTTTCGGCCGCGGCGCTGCCTCCGGGGACCGTGGTCCTGCCGACCGCCCGCGAGCTGGGCATGCGTCCCGGCCCACAGCAGGAGCCCCATCACCCTCAACAGCCCTATCAGCCCCATCAGTCCCCACGTCCGCCGCAGCCGCAGCCGCAGCATCC
>NZ_JARAYQ010000543.1:0-1473 GCF_033794505.1 Streptomyces sp. MB09-01
GTACGGGTCGGCGGGGGTGTCCGGGAGTCGGGTGCGGGTCTGGCCCGTGCCGCCGACCTCGCCGTGGCCGCCGCCGTACTGGTCGTCGTTGCTCATTCCGTGTCGGCCCCCTCCGCGTCGTACGACGGTAGCGCTGGTTTCCGCGTAGGCGCGGTGTGGTGAGTCCTCATCAGGTACGGCCGCGGTGTGGCCCGGCTAGACGGCCATTCCGTAGACGATGGTGAAGAGGGTGCCCAGGGAGCCGATGATGAAGACGCCCGTGAGGCCGGCCACGATCAGGCCCTTGCCCTGTTCCGCGCTGAACGTGTCGCGCAGGGCGGTCGCGCCGATGCGCTGTTTGGCCGCCCCCCAGATGGCGATGCCCAGGCACAGGAGGATCGCCACGGCCATGACCACCTCGATCATGACCTTCGCTTCGTTGCCGAGACTGCCGAACGGCCCCCAGTTCGGGGCGATTCCGCCGATGATGGTGGTGATGTCGCCCTTTTCGGCTGCCAGGATCATGTAACTCACCGCCCCTGTATGGGTAGTTCCGGAAGCCCACTGCCCGACGGCAGGGGTTACGCACTATCTTCGCTGATGAAACCGCCGCCGTCGTCGACTTGACGGCTCTCTTTACCCGATCTCTCGGACCGCGCCCGGCCTCCGCGCTCTGACCTGGGCAGGGGCGGTGTGTATGCGCAAGAACGTGCGGTCACTCTGTGTATCACGAGGGGTGACGCCGGGCAATGATTGTCGTCTCGGCGTACGGGTGGGACGAAGGGCGTCCGTTCGGCGCAGCGGGGTCGCGTGTCGTTGGGCCGGCTCACCGACATTTGTCCGATCTTTCGTCCACCCGCTGTAGGCGGCGCTGTCAGTGGGGTGCGGGAGGCTGGGGAGCATGACGACTCCATGGACTCTTGCGGATCTCGAGGCGGCCATCCGGGCGGGTTGGTCGGCGGAGACCTGCGAGCCGGCCGACATCAGCAGGATTCCCTGGACCCCCGAGAATCCGGCCTGGGGACACTGCGACATCACGGCACTTGTCGTGCAGGACCTCGTGGGCGGGGATCTCGTCGTGGGGGAGGTGTTCCACGACGGCCGGCAGGAGGGCTACCACTGGTGGAACCTGCTGCCCGGGGGCGTACGGGTCGACTTGACGCGGGAACAGTTCCGGCGGGGCGAGACGGTCACGTTGGGGCGGGTCGTGAAGCGGCCGGGCGGGCGGCTGGGGCGGCGCTGGGAGGAGTACCAGCTGCTGCGGCAGCGGGTCATCGACAAGCTGGGGCCGCTGCCGGGGGTGATGGTGACCGGGGACGGGCGGCGGCTCGTCCACACGGACTTCGGGGGACCGGGGGCGCCGCTGCTCGCGCTGCACGGACATTTCCAGGACGGGGCCGCCTTCGGGGACCTGGCCCGGGAGGTGGGTCCGGCGTGGCGGGTCATCGCCCTGGACCACGGGGGGAGCGGGTGGGATCATTAAAAAAAAATAAC
>NZ_JARAYQ010000544.1:0-1460 GCF_033794505.1 Streptomyces sp. MB09-01
CGTGAGGTACGTGCCGCTCTGCGCCACGCGCGCCTGCTCCGCCCCGGTGGCCTGCCCGGTAGGACTCACGGTCTCCGGCCCTTCCTGGTCCGCCTTCGGCGGGAGGGGCTCCGCAGGCTCCGTCGGCTCGTCCACGGGCGGGGATACCGGTCCCGGCTTGCCCGGCACACCGTCCTCGTCCGGGTCCGAGGCCGCAGGGGTGTGCTTCGTGGTCATCGTTTCTCCAAGGGACGGCCTGCTGGATGCTTCAGCCATGACCGGGAAGCAGCCGCTCCCAAACGGAGGCCGGCTGCTTCTCACCCGTCGGCTGCGAGATAAGCCGCTCGGGCTGCGCCGTCGCGAACGTGCGCAGCGGTTCCGGGAGCACCCGGCCGCCCCATTCGGTGACGTAAACAATGCGACATGTCACTCAACGTGTGAGTGTGGCGAGGAATCCTCAGCCACGCATCGCATAGGAGTCGTACGCAATGGCCGGTATGCAGGACAAAGGGCAGGAGCCCGGCAAGGGCCGCGAGGAGCAGCACAAGCGCCGCACCGGGCAGGACCCCGTGCCCCACGGCACCGGCCAGGGCGCACGCGGGAAGACCCCCGAGGAGCTCAAGCGGCGCCCCGAGGAGGAGATGAGCCGCGAGCGCGACGAGGACGAGATGCGCGACGAAGAGCGCTGAGAGCGGCGGTACGCCACCCCACGCACGCAGGACCCCGTCGGGCCCGTGGTCACCCGGCGGGGTCCTGGCATGTGAAGGCCGGCCCCTGCGGGCACGGCGGTCAGGTGTCCGGGCGTGCGGCGATGCGGAGCGACTCCTCGACGCCGCCGGCCTGTGGTCAGGGGCCGGAGCCATTCGGACGGGCAAGGGTATCCGAACGGGTGGGGTGCGTCGCGTCGGGCTCTCATTGCCCTGCCGTGGGGGGATCAGTGTTGACCGGACGGGATGAACCCGGCCCTGACGGCAACCAGCGAGAGGGATGAGTCATGGGACATGGCGGCAACGTGCTCGAGGAACTGATGGCGGATCACCGGGAGGTCGAGGAGATCTTCGCCCGGATCCAGGCCATGACCGGCCAGGGACAGGAACTGCGTGACCTGATCGACGAGGTCACCATCGAGCTGGTGCGCCACTCGGTAGCCGAGGAGCAGTACCTGTACCCGGCGGTCCGCGAGTACATGGAGGGCGGTGACCGGCTGGCGGACAAGGAGATCCAGGACCACGGCCGGGTCGAGAAGATCCTCAAGCAGCTGGAGAAGATGGACACCGGCGATGCACAGATGAGCCCCGTGCTGCAGCAGCTCATGGACGAGGTCGCCGCCCACGTGCAGGACGAGGAGATCAACCTCTTCCCGATGCTGCGGCGCACCTGTTCCGCCGAGAAGCTCGATGAGCTCGGGGACAAGGTGCGGCGCAGCATCGGGAAGAGGTTGATCTCCTCGTCCTGCACGTGGGCGGCGACCTAGACCATGC
>NZ_JARAYQ010000545.1:0-1455 GCF_033794505.1 Streptomyces sp. MB09-01
CCCCCGACGACGTCCCCGACACGGCCTCCGCCCTCCTCAACTTCGACGGCATCTCCTACGCCAAGGGCGCCTCCGCCCTGCGCCAGCTCGTCGCCTGGCTCGGCGAGAAGGACTTCCTGGCCGGCATCAACACCCACTTCGCCCGCCACAAGTTCGCCAACGCCTCCCTCGCCGACTTCATCGACTCCCTCGCCGCCCACACCGAACGCGACGTCCGCGCCTGGGCCGACGTCTGGCTGCGCACCACCGGCATCGACACCCTCACCCCGCGCATCGAGGAAGCCGCCCACGGAGCCGACGGAGTCGCCGGCTGGACCCTCACCGTCGACCACCACGGCAGCCGCCCGCACCACATCGTCGTCGGCGTCTACGACCGCGACCCCGCAGACGGCCGCACCCTGGAACCCCGCGAACACCTCACCCTCGACATCCCCTCCGACGAGGTCGTCTCCGTGAGCGGCGCCCGCCCCGCACTGCTCCTCCTCAACGACGGAGACTTCACCTACGCCAAGGTCCGCCTCGACGAGACCTCCCTCGAAACGGTCCTGCGCGGCCTCTCCGGCATCCCCGACGCCCTCACCCGCGCCGTCGTCTGGAACGCCCTGCGCGACATGGTCCGCGACGGCGAACTGGACCCGCAGGACTACCTGCGGACCGTCGAAGCGAACCTGCCCGAGGAACACGACCTGGCCATCGTCCAGGGCGTCCTCTCCTTCGCCCGCACCCAGGTCGCCGTGCGCTTCCTCGCCCCCGAGGACCGGACCGCTGCCCTGGCCACCCTCACCGCCACCGCCCGCGACCTGCTACGGCGCACCGAGGACGGCTCCGAGCCCGGCATGCGGCTCAGCGCCGTACGCGTCCTCATCGACAGCGCCACCCAGCCCGACACCATCGCCGCCTGGCTCGCCGCCGAAACCGTCCCCGGCGGCCCCGCACTGGACCCCGAGCTGCGCTGGCGCATCCTCGCCCGCCTCGCCGTCCTCGGCGCCGTCGAGGAGAGCGACATCGACGCCGCCCTCGCCGCCGACCCCAGCGCCACCGGCCAGGAGGGCGCCGCCCGCTGCCGCGCCGCACTGCCCACGGCGGAGGCCAAGGCCGCCGCCTGGAACCGGCTCTTCCACGACGACAGCCTGTCCAACTACCTCTTCAGCGCCACCGCCCAGGGCTTCTGGCAACCCGAACAGGCCGACCTCGTCGCGGAGTACGTCACCCGCTACTACCCGGACGCCGTAGCCCTCGGCGCCCGCCGCGGCCCCGCCATCGGCGAAGCCGCCGGCCGCTACGCCTTCCCCGCCTACGCCATCGACGAGGCCAACCTCCAGGCCGGGCACGCCTGCCTCACCGACCCGGACATCCTCCCGCTCCTGCGCCGCAAGCTCGTGGACCAACTCGACGACCTCGCCCGCGCCCTCCGCGTCCGCACCGCCTGACCCGGCTCCCTTTAACAACTTCCCA
>NZ_JARAYQ010000546.1:0-1427 GCF_033794505.1 Streptomyces sp. MB09-01
GGACCCTCACCGACCTCCCGGCCCCCCACGACTACAGAGCCGCGCTCGCCACCGCCGACGACAAGACCTAGGCGGGGGCGGCCGTGTCGTGGGAAGCGGGCCAGGAGGCCCAGCGGGCGGGGGCGAAGGTGTCCGAGTCGGCGCGGACGTTAAGGGCGCCCGGGCCGGCGAAGTGGGCGGGGACGACCAGTTCCCGCTCGTCCGCGGCCCGTTGCAGGATCCGGCGGCGACTGGCCGCCGCCCGTACCGGGTCCAGGCAGAAGCAGCTGTTGCAGGACGGCTGGACGATCTGCACCGGGCTGTGCAGGAGATCGCCGACGAACACGGCCCGCTCACCTCGGGAGGCCAGGCGCAGGACGGACGAGCCGGGGGTGTGGCCGGGGGCCGGCTCCAGGGTGAGGTGTTCGTCGATGCGGTGGGCGCCGTCCCACAGCACGACCTGTCCGGCCCGGTGGACCGGCGCGATGCTGTCCTCGTAGACCAGGGCGTCGTCCGGGTTCCGGCCCGTTCCACGGGAGTTGCCGGGCCCGAAGTGGAAGTCGTCCGCCGCGGGGATGAGGTAGCGGGCGCGAGGGAACGTCGGGACCCACTCTCCGCCCACGTCGTGGGTGTTCCAGCCGACGTGATCGGCGTGGAGGTGGGTGTTGACGACGACGTCGACGTCCTCCGGGTGGACGCCGGCGGCGGCCAGGGCGCCCAGGAAGTCGGTCTGCCAGTGGTGGAAATGGGGGGTGTGGGGGCGTTCGCGGCCGTTGCCGACCCCGGTGTCGATCAGGACGGTCCGTCCGGCACTGCGCAGGACCCAGGACTGCAGGGCCATCACCGCCTGGCCCTGCTCCGGCTGCCAGTGGTCCGGAGCCAGCCAGTGCCCGTTGTCCTCCCAGACCCCGGCGGAGTCCGGCACCAAGTCGCGGGCGGAAATGAAGAAACCCTGCCACTCGCGGACCCGGATCACCTCGACATCGCCGAGCCAGATCGACTGTCTGTTCTCATTCGTCATGCCCCGACCCTAGAAAGGAGCCGGTGAGCTCCTCAATGCCCGCTCGGCTCACACCGATACGCGGGCGTCTCATGCGGGGCGGCGGCCCGGTAGCGTGACGGGATGGACGTGGTGAGCGATGCGATCTCGACCGTACGGATCGGGCGGCCCTCTTCGCAGAGGGTGCGGGTGAACGGGAGTTGGTGCGCCCGCCTCGACCCGTACGACGGTGCCGGGTTCCACATCGTGCTGGAGGGCAGCTGCCGGCTGCTGCCGGACGGCGATGGCGCGCCCCTGTCACTGGGCGCGGGGGACGCGGTACTGCTGCCGCACGGGACGGGCCATGTGATCGCCGACCGTGCGGCCGGTGCGCGGGAGATGGAGCGGGCGATGAGGTTCGACCAGTGGGACGCGGTAAGCACGACGGGTCGGCCGGTTGGGGCGGGCG
>NZ_JARAYQ010000547.1:0-1418 GCF_033794505.1 Streptomyces sp. MB09-01
ACCGCCACCACCGCCGCCACCGTCCGGCTGGCCGTTTCCGCCCCCGAGCTGGCCGCCGCGCTGGACGCGGTCCGTTTCGCCGCCGGCACCGATCCGGACCTGCCGGTGCTCGGCGGAGTCCTGTTCGACATCGAGGGCGACGCGCTCCGCGTCGTGGCCACCGACCGCTACCGGATGGCCGTCGCACGGGCCGGTACCAGCGGCCACGACGGGCCCCGCGTGCAGGTCGTCGTACCGTCCCCGCTCGCCGACGCGATGCGGGCGCTGCTGAGCGACGACGCCTCGGTCCGGCTCGCCGTGGACGGTGGCCGCGTGACCCTGGAGGCGGGGGACCGTCAGACGGCCGGCCAGTGCGTCGATCACGATTTCCCCGACTACCGTCGCCTCGTCCGCCTGCCGGCAGGGCGCCGCGCCCTCGTCGATGTCGAGGCCTTCCGGAAGGCGTTGGAGACCGGCCCCGTCCGTGCGGGGGAGGTGCGCGAGCAGGACGGCGTCTCCTGCGAGCTCAGCGTGCTCAAGGTGACGGCCGACGGTGTGGTGACCGTCTGCGAGGACGGCGACGACGACCGGCACCGCGTCGCCGTCAACCGCGAGTTCCTCCTGCACGCCCTCGCTGCCGCCGGCGCCCGGGACCGGCTGCTCCTGGAGTTCGGCGCCCCCACGGCGCCCCTGGCGGTCCGCCGGACCGACACCGAGGACACCTTTTCGCTGCTGATGCCCGTCCGTCTGGAGGACTGATCGGCCGGATGCGCTCAGACCCCTGCCCACGTGCGCAGGAGGGACTCCCGTGCGGGTGGCTTGGGCGTGCCCTGCGGGGCGTGTTCGCGGCCCCAGGCCTCCAGGGTCCGGGGGTCCGCCGTTCTCGCGACGAAACGGGCGAGCAGGTCCTGGGAGAGGGCCGTCTCCTCGGCCCCGTAGCCTGCGACCGCCGCATGGACCGTCACCCGTTCCGGCCCGTTCTCCGTCTCCAGCCGCAAGGTCATCTCGGGCGGCCCCTCGCCGAGGAAGGCGTCGACCGCGGCCGAGAGCACCGATCCGAGGAGCTTCGCCGCGCGGCCCGACGGGCCGTCGACGGGCACGTCCTCGACGACCGCGGAGCGCAGTTCCTCCCACGTCCACGCCCGGGAGCCGTCGGGGTCCACCGCCTGCAGCCCGTCGCCGGTCAGCCGTACGCAGCCGCCGATGGCGCTGGGCGGTGAGCCCACGTACACGGCGTCCGGAGTGACCCAGAACAGTCCGACCATCGCCACAACCGACTCCCACCGCTCGCACGACCCACGCCACCGGCCCCGCCCCCACCCGTACCGCCCGGGCGGAACGGGTCACCGCAGACACGCCGGGGCCGCGCCCGTCCGGATGCATCCGCGCCCGCCGGGACGGACGCTGGGAGGGGGGGCCGGGATGCCGCAAGTGATCGT
>NZ_JARAYQ010000548.1:0-1408 GCF_033794505.1 Streptomyces sp. MB09-01
GGCCCGGAGAAGCGAACCGGCTCCGGTTCACGCCGCCCTCTGGCGCTGCTGATCGGGGCCGCGGCGGTGGTCGCCCTCAGCGGTACGGCCATGGCGGTGTGGGTGCTGCCGAGCTCCTCGGGGAGCGATGCCGCCCTGGTCGACGCGAAGGCGCCGGCCCCCGGGGCGAGCGCCGCCCTGCCCGCGCCGTCCTCGTCCCCGACCCGGACCCCGGCCTCGGCCGGCCCGTCCGCCTCGGCCTCCCCGTCGCCGAGCGCCTCGAAGTCGGCGTCGCCGTCCCCGTCACCGAGCGCGTCCCGCTCGTCCGCGCCGCCGTCCGCGAGCCCGTCACCCAGCGCGAGCCGCTCGTCGGCCCCGCCGCCGGCCTCGCAGGCCCCGATCCTGCGGTACGGGGACTCGGGTCCGGAGGTCGAGAAGCTGCAGCGTCTGCTGTCTGCGCAGGGTCTGTACCGGGGCAAGATCAACGGGAGGTTCGACTGGAGGGTGGAGGACGCGCTGTCGCAGTTCCAGTACGACCACGGCATCGACGACCAGGAGTGGGGCGTCTACGGCCCCGTGACCCGCAAGGCGCTGGAGGGATAGGAGTCACACGTCGGCTGGTGGCGCGGACCGCCCTTTGTTTTGTATCGTGTAGGAACAAAGTGGTTCCGTCCTCATTCCCTGACCGGTGGACGGAACCACTTGTTCTCTTTTCCCGCCCCGTCTGGAGCCCCGCCGATGCCGGCCAGCACGACCACCGCACCCGTCGTCCTCACCGCCAAGGCTCTCCTCCTGGACATGGACGGCACGATCGTCAATTCCGACGCGGTGGTCGAGCGCTGCTGGCGCGACTGGGCGCTGTCCCACGGCCTGGACCCACATGAGGCCCTGAAGGTGGTGCACGGCCGTCAGGGCTACGCCACCATGGCCGTCCTCCTGCCGGACCGCCCGATGGAGGTCAACCACGCCGAGAACGCGGTGATGCTGGCCCGCGAGACCGCCGACACCGACGGCGTGGTCCCGGTCGCGGGCGCTTCGGCGTTCATGACGGCGATCGCCGCCCTGCCGCACGCCCTGGTCACCTCCGCGGACGCCGCCCTCGCAACGGCCCGGATGACGGCCGCCGCCCTCCCGATGCCCGCCGTACGGGTGACGGCCGAGTCCGTCCAGGCCAGCAAGCCCGACCCCGAGGGCTTCCTCAAGGGCGCCGCCGCACTGGGCGTGGACCCGGCCGACTGCATCGTCTTCGAGGACTCGGCCGCCGGCATAGCCGCCGGCCGCGCGGCCGGCATGCGCGTGATCGGCGTGGGCCCCCGCGCGGCCGCCCACGCCCCGACGACCCACGTCCCGGACCTGAAGACCCTGGCCGTGACGACCACCCCGGACGGCACGATCCAGATCACGGTCGGTGCGGGGGCCTGAGGCTTGG
>NZ_JARAYQ010000549.1:0-1388 GCF_033794505.1 Streptomyces sp. MB09-01
GGGTGGGTCAGATGTGCGCGCTGAGGGAGAAGTCGCTCCAGCGGAGGCGGAGCGGGACCGTCTCACCCGCCTTCACCTGCACCGGCTTCTCCAGGGGGACCCATCCCTGCATCCAGTGCGAGCGGGTGTTCTCGGGGGAGTTGCACAGCGTGGTGCCGTTCCCCATGTCCAGTTCGAACCAGACGACCAGGGCGTGCGCCTCCCCGTCGGCGGTCGGGACGAGGTCGACCGGGCGTTCGCCCGGCTCCAGTTCGTCCTCGGCCAGGTCGAACGCCAGCACCTCCGCGGTGTCGGACAGGAACCGGTGGGGCCAGGTGTTCAGCCGCACCGGAAGGTGCCCGCGGGTGGCGAGCACGTTCATGAGGGAGACGTCGAAGCCCTCGGCCGAAGTGACCTGGTTGAGCCGCAGGATGTCCTCGCTGCTGACGAGGCGGCCGTAGAGCCGGCCCGCGGAGGGGAGCATGATCCCGTCGGGTTTCAGCAGGTGCCGGCGCGCGTGCCGGATCGACGGCAGGAGGCCCTCGCCGATGAGACCGCAGTCGACGATCTCCGAGATCAGCACGTCCACCGGGCCGTCGAGGTCCAGGCCGATCTCCAGCAGGTTGGAAGGCTTCCCGATCACCGTGATGACGTCGCTGAACCCGTGGGCGTCGACCACCTGACGGGCGACCTCCGCGAGCATCGGGTTCATCTCGCAGGTGATCACGCGGGCCGCGCCGGCCCGCGCCGCGGCCATGGCCAGCAGCCCGCTCCCCGAGCCGATGTCCAGGACGGTCGACCCGGCCGGAATGCCCCGCTCCAGGGCGCCGACGAGGGCCTCGTTGCGCTCGACGTCGTTGAGCATCGCGAAGTGCCAGCGGGGCACGGTTCTGCGGGCGATCCGCCCGAAGACGTCGGAGTCGGTGGCGGCGCCTCCGGCCGGCGTCGTGAGCAGCGCGGACGCCTGCTCGGCGATCTCGTTCATCTGCTGCGCGAGCGTCTGCAGCGAGGCCGTGATCAGGCGGTGCTGCGAGCTGGTGGGCGACGGACCCGGACCGCCTGGTCCCGGATCGTGCCCCGTTGTCGCGCCCCCTGCGCCCTGGACCTGCTGCATGTTCGCTCCTCCCGTTGAACCGCCGGATCAACCGTGGTGCACGAGCGGCCGGCAAGATCCCCGCGCCGTCGCAGAGTCGACCGTACGGAAGGTCGGTGGTGCGAAACTCCAGCGATCCTCCAGCCGTACCGGCGGTTCTGCCAGGCATTGACTCCCGGTGGGCAGGGGTTGACCTGCGAACGTGTCGGTGCTGCCGGTTCACTGGAAGCAGGCGGCAGAAACCGGTTCCCCGCGCCGGTTGATTCCGCCGCCGCCGGCCCGTTCGACGGGCCGGGGCGACAGGGGGCGGTAGGGG
>NZ_JARAYQ010000054.1:0-38077 GCF_033794505.1 Streptomyces sp. MB09-01
GACCCGTCCCTGACCGCCCGTCCGGCCCCGCCCGGCGCGTTGTCAGTGGTCGCCCCTACGGTCGGCGGTATGGGAATGGTGACCTTCGTCGACGAGACGACCGCCGGAGGCCGTGGCGACGGCTGGGGCCTCGAGATGGCCGAGGAGCGGCTCGCGCTGCGCGAACTGATCCGGCGCAGGGTGTTCCAGGAGGTCGCGGAGTACCACGCCCAGGGACCTGAGGTCTTCCGGCGGCTGGTGCAGCCGGAGGAGGCCGAGCGTGCCCTGAACGGGTACGCGCTGCGCACGCCGCGCCGCATCGACCCGGAGAGGCAGACCGAGCTGGCGCTCAGGGCGTTCGAGCGCAACGGCTTCCTGGTGCTGGTGGGGGACCGTCAGATCACGGATCTGGACGCGGAGATCGCCCTTCCGCCCGGCGTCGAGATCACCTTCCTGAAGCTCGTCGCGCTGGTGGGTGGCTGATGACGCACGACTTCGCGGATATGGCACGCCGGCTGATCCACAAGGCCGCGGACAACTCCTTCTACAACCCCGAGACGAAGCGGCTGCTGGACCGCGCCCTGGCACTTGCGGCAGAGGAGCGGCGCGCGTTGGCCGAGGCGTTCGCCGACCGCTACCGGCGCGGGATCGAGGTGGAGCCGGTGCGGTCGAAGCTGCTGACGCTCATCGCGCTCGTGAGCCACGACCTGGACGGTCTGCCCCTCGCCGAGGAGCGGACCGCGCGGCTCGACCGGCTCTCCCGCTCCCATTCGGTCTGGGGAGGCGACCGTCACGAGGCGCTCTGCGCCGCCGAGGTGGCCGCCGGGCGGCCCCTCTCCGCCGCCGTCGTGGCGACCCTCCGGCGCACCACCCTGATCGCGGGCCACGACAGTGATCTCGTGGCCTTCGCCGCCCAGTTCACCGAGCCGGTGCTCAACGTCGGCGAGGAATGGGCGGAGACGGCGATGGAGGACGAGCGCTGGCGCAAGCTGCTCGCCCACGCGGCCACCGCCAAGTCCGCCAAGCCCTCCGCCGCGTGGGAGAAGGGCGCCCGGGCGCTCGTCGACGGTCTCGGCGCCGGGGCGGTCCACGGGGCCGTGCTGGGCTGGCTCGCGCGCGTCGGCCGGCCCCGGACCTTCGAGCTGCGCAGGGAGACCTACGAGCCGGACGTCAACACCTCCTTCGACCCGTACAACGCCAACGCCCTGCGCGGCCTCGTCCGGCTGCTGCCCCTGCTCCCGCCGCACCCCGACACGGCGCGCGCCCTCGGCGCGCTGGTGGAGACCTCCCTGCGCAAGGCCGCCGGACTCGGGCCGCGCAACCCCAAGGTGGCCAACGCGGCGGTCAACTCCCTGGCGCGGCTGGAGGGTGAGGCCGCCCTCGCCGAACTGGCCAGGCTCGCCACCCGGGTGACGTACAAGGGCACCCTCAAGCTCATCGACGCGGGGCTGGAGGCGCGGGCCGCCGCCCTCGGGCTGAGCCGCGAGGAGATCGAGGAGCTCGCCGTGCCCGCGTACGGGCTGACGGAGGTGGGCGGGGCCGGGTTCCGCCTGGGGGAGGCCACCGCGCTGCTGGAGATCCGCGGGAGCAGGGCCCTGCTCGGCTGGCTCAACGCGGCGGGGAAGCAGGTCAAGAGCGTGCCCGCCCCCGTACGCCGGGACCACGCCGAGGAGCTCAAGGAGCTCAAGGGCCTGGTCAAGGACATCGACAAGTCGCTGTCCGCGCAGGCGGAACGGCTGGACCGGCAGTTCCTGGCCCGTCGCACGTGGGCGTACGGGCCGTGGCGTGCGCGGTACCTCGACCACCCGCTGGTAGGAACCCTGGCCCGGCGGCTGATCTGGACCGTCGACGGGACGGCCGCCTGTTTCGCGGACGGTGAGCTGCGCACCCTCACGGGAGCCCCCGTCACCGGGGGCGCCACCGTCGAGCTGTGGCACCCGGTGGCCGCCGTGCCCGCCGAGGTGGTCGCCTGGCGGGAGTGGCTGGAGCGGCACGCCGTGACGCAGCCCTTCAAGCAGGCCCACCGCGAGGTCTACCTGCTCACCGACGCCGAGCGCGGGACGCGGACGTACTCCAACCGCTTCGCCGCGCACGTCCTGCGCCAGCACCAGTTCAACGCGCTCGCCGCGGTCCGCGGATGGCACAACAAGCTCCGCCTCTGCGTCGACGACTCCGCCCCGCCGGCCACCCGCGAGCTGCCGCAGTGGGGGCTGCGGGCCGAGTACTGGATCGAGGGCGAGGGGCACGAGTACGGGCTCGACACCACCGACGCGGGGACCTACCTGCGGCTGCGGACCGACCAGGTGCGCTTCTATCCCGTCGACGCCCCGCAGAACCGGGCCGGCACCTACGGCGGCGGGTACGCGATGTGGCCGGAGGACGGCCGGCGCCGCCACGTCGACCCGCTGCCGCTCGAGCGGATACCGGCGCTGGTGCTGAGCGAGGTACTTCGGGACGTCGACCTGTTCGTCGGCGTGGCCAGCGTCGGCAACGACCCGACCTGGTCCGACGGCGGGCCCCAGGGCCGCTTCCGCGAGTACTGGACCTCGTACGGCTTCGGCGAGCTGAACCAGAGCGCCCAGACCCGGCGGGCGCTGCTGGAGCGGCTGGTGCCGCGCCTGGCCATCGCCGACCGCTGCACGCTCGAGGGCCGCTTCCTGCACGTGCGGGGCGAGCTGCACACCTACAAGATCCACCTGGGCTCGGGGAACATCCTGATGACCCCGAACGACCAGTACCTGTGCATCGTCCCCGGCGGATCCACCGCCCCCGACACCGGATACCTGCCCTTCGAGGGGGACCGGACGCTGGCCGTGATCCTCAGCAAGGCCGTGCTGCTCGCGAAGGACACGGAGATCACCGACCCGGCCATCACCAGCCAGCTCCGCCGCTGACCGCCTGCGGGAACGACGAGGGCCCCGCCCCCGGCGAACCGGGTGCGGGGCCCTCGTGCGGGCACAGCAGGGAAAATCAGAAGCGACGGGTGATCAGGGCGCGCTTGACTTCCTGGATCGCCTTCGTGACCTCGATGCCGCGCGGGCAGGCGTCGGTGCAGTTGAAGGTCGTGCGGCAGCGCCACACGCCGTCCTTGTCGTTCAGGATCTCCAGCCGCTGCTCGCCGGCCTCGTCACGCGAGTCGAAGATGAAGCGGTGCGCGTTGACGATCGCCGCCGGGCCGAAGTACTGGCCGTCGTTCCAGAACACCGGGCACGAGGACGTGCACGCGGCGCACAGGATGCACTTGGTGGTGTCGTCGAAGCGCTCGCGGTCCTCGGCGGACTGCAGGCGCTCGCGCGTCGGCTCGTTGCCCTTGGTGACCAGGAACGGCATGACGTCGCGGTACGCCTGGAAGAAGGGCTCCATGTCGACCACGAGGTCCTTCATCACCGTGAGGCCCTTGATGGCCTCGACGGTGATCGGCTTCTCCGGGTTGATGTCCTTGATCAGCGTCTTGCAGGCGAGCCTGTTCTTGCCGTTGATCCGCATCGCGTCGGAGCCGCAGATGCCGTGCGCGCACGAGCGGCGGAAGGTCAGCGTGCCGTCGAGGTCCCACTTGATCTTGTGGAGACCGTCGAGCACGCGCTCCTTCGGGTCGATCTCGACCTGGAAGTCCTGCCAGGTCGACTCCTCCGAGATCTCCGGGTTGAAGCGGCGGATCCGGAAGGTGACCGTGATGAACGGCGAGGCGGCGGCCGCCGCCTCCATCGTGTCCGTCTTGGACAGGGTCGGGGTGGCCATCAGTACTTACGCTCCATCGGCTGGTAGCGGGTGACGACGACGGGCTTGTAGTCCAGCCGGACTGTGTCCCTGGCGGACTCGCCCTCGCCGACGACCTCGCGGTACGCCATGGTGTGGCGCATGAAGTTGACGTCGTCGCGGTTCGGGTAGTCCTCGCGGTAGTGACCCCCGCGGGACTCCTTGCGCGCCAGCGCGGACACGGCCATGACCTCGGCCAGGTCGAGCAGGTTGCCCAGCTCGATGGCCTCCAGCAGGTCCGTGTTGAAGCGCTTGCCCTTGTCCTGGACGGACACGTTCTTGTAGCGCTCGCGCAGCTCCGCGATCTTCTCGACCGCGGTCTTGATGGTCTGCTCCGTACGGAACACCATCACGCACGCGTCCATCGTCTCCTGGAGCTCCAGACGCAGCTCGGCGACCCGCTCGTTGCCCGTGGAGTTGCGCAGGTGCTCGACGAGGTCGATGACCTGCTGCGCCGGGTTCTCCGGCAGCTCGACGTAGTCGTTGGCGTGGGCGTACGCGGCGGCCGCGATGCCCGAGCGCTTGCCGAAGACGTTGATGTCCAGCAGCGAGTTGGTGCCCAGGCGGTTCGCGCCGTGCACCGACACGCACGCGACCTCGCCGGCCGCGTACAGGCCCGGGACGACGGTGGTGTTGTCCGCCAGGACCTCACCCTCGACGTTGGTCGGGATGCCGCCCATGGCGTAGTGCGCGGTGGGCTGGATCGGGATCGGGTCCGTGTACGGCTCGATGCCCAGGTAGGTGCGCGCGAACTCGGTGATGTCGGGGAGCTTCGCGTCGAGCTGCTCCGGCGGCAGGTGCGTCAGGTCCAGGTACACGTGGTCACCGGCCGGACCGCAGCCGCGGCCCTCGCGGATCTCGGTGTAGATGGAGCGCGAGACGACGTCACGGGACGCGAGGTCCTTCATGACCGGCGCGTACTTCTCCATGAAGCGCTCGCCGTCCTTGTTGCGGAGGATGCCGCCCTCACCGCGGGCGCCCTCCGTCAGCAGGATGCCCATGCGCCAGATGCCCGTCGGGTGGAACTGGAAGAACTCCATGTCCTCGAGCGGCAGGCCACGGCGGTAGCAGGCCGCCTGGCCGTCACCCGTGAGGGTGTGCGCGTTGGAGGTCACCTTGAAGAACTTGCCGGTGCCGCCGGAGGCGTAGATGACGGCCTTGGCCTGGAACACGTGGATCTCGCCCGTGGCGAGCTCGTACGCGACCACACCGGCCGACTTCTTGACGCCGTCCTCCTCGACCAGGAGCTGGTCCAGGACGTAGAACTCGTTGAAGAACTCCACGCCCTCCTTGACGCAGTTCTGGTACAGCGTCTGGAGGATCATGTGACCGGTGCGGTCCGCGGCGTAGCAGGACCGGCGGACCGGCGCCTCGCCGTGGTTGCGCGAGTGGCCGCCGAAGCGGCGCTGGTCGATGGTGCCGTCCGGGGTGCGGTTGAACGGCAGGCCCATCTTCTCCAGGTCGAGGACCGCGTCGATGGCTTCCTTCGCCAGGATCTCGGCGGCGTCCTGGTCGACCAGGTAGTCACCGCCCTTGACCGTGTCGAAGGTGTGCCACTCCCAGTTGTCCTCTTCCACGTTGGCCAGCGCGGCGGCCATGCCGCCCTGCGCGGCGCCCGTGTGGGAGCGGGTGGGGTAGAGCTTCGTCAGGACCGCGGTGCGGCTGCGCTTCGTCGCCTCGATGGCTGCGCGCATGCCCGCGCCACCGGCGCCGACGATGACGGTGTCGTACTTGTGGATCTTCATGAGTCGATTCGCCTCAGCCCGTGCCTAGCGGATGTTCGGGTCGAAGGTGAAGATCACCAGCGTGCCCAGAAGGATGGTGAACACCGTGGCGGTGTAGAGCAGGCCCTTCAGCCACAGCCGCGTGTTGGCGCGCTCCGCGTAGTCGTTGATGACCGTACGCAGACCGTTGGCGCCGTGCAGCATGGCCAGCCACAGCATCAGCAGGTCCCAGACCTGCCAGAACGGGGACGCCCAGCGGCCGGCCACGAAGGCGAAGCCGATCTTGGAGACGCCGCCGTCGAGCACCAGCTGGATCAGCAGGTGGCCGATGACGAGGACGACGAGCACGATGCCCGACAGGCGCATGAAGAGCCACGCGACCATCTCGAAGTTGCCGCGGGTCGAGCGCGGGGTCTTGCCCGTGCGCTTGCGCGGGGCCTCGATGTAAGGCGCCGGGTTGTCGACGTCGTAGAGGGACAGGCCCGTCACGGACCCGCCGTCGCCGGCGCCCTTGGTCATGTCGACGGAAGAAGTGTCAGAAGACATGCGTGTCACTTCCCGAACAGTTCAAGGTAGGCGTGGCCCAGTACGGGGTACAGGGCCCCGCCCATCAGCACGATCCAGATGCCCACGACGTACCAGAGCATCTGCTTCTGGTAGCGGGGGCCCTTGGACCAGAAGTCCACGGCGATGACACGGAGACCGTTGAGCGCGTGGAACAGGATTGCGGCGACGAGGCCGTACTCCAGCAGCGCGACGATCGGAGTCTTGTAGGTAGCCACGACATCGTCGTACGCCTCGGGGGAGACGCGAACGAGTGCGGTGTCGAGGACGTGTACGAACAGGAAGAAGAAAATGAGGACGCCGGTGACTCGATGAGCCACCCAGGACCACATTCCTTCCCGGCCGCGGTACAACGTTCCAGCCGGCACGGAAAACCCTCCGGAAGCGGGGCGGGGGCCAGCCGGCTTCTTTGTCGGTCGGGCCCGGCCGGGTACGGTCCTCCGGCCCCGGACATCGTAGCGACGCTTTGTCGGTTCCCTTGCGCGGGGGCCATCGGTGTGATCAAACAGGCACGTACGGACTATCCCACAGGGGCGAATAGCCCGATTTCCGTGGCAGTCGGCCCATCCGTCGAGGTCAGCCAGCGTGTCAGATCCCAGAGCCGGGCCTGTGCGACGCGGCGCAGCTCGTCCGCGGAGATCGAGCGCTCCTCGTCCACCTCGTGCGTCATCCTGCGGCGGATCGCCCCCAGCAGCTGGTCCGCCTGCTCCTCGGGCGGATGCCCTGCGAGACAGATCACGAAGGCGTGTCCGAATTTACGTTCGTACTCCGCGTGCGCCGCGTCGAGGGCCAGCAGGGCGGCGTACGGCGCGCCGTGGTCCAGCTCCGCCGAGCTCTCCGCGGCCAGCGCCTCGGTCAGGTCGGCCTGCGAGAGGTCGTACGAGGCCTCGTCCGCGGCGGCGATCAGGGCGCCCGGATCCGGGTAGGGGCGGTGGGTGGCCACCCGGTGCGCCCAGCGGCGGCTCCCGCAGCACTGCAGGAGGACGGCATGGGCGATCTCGGGGGAAAGGGCGTTGAACCGCGCCAGCCCTGAGCCGTGAGAAGGATCGGAGCAGCCGCGGGCCTGTGCCGGAAGGTGGCTGGACAGCGGGGGGCTCCTCGGGGCGCGGCGCGGGTGTACCGCCACGCTAGCGATGCAAGGCAGGGTGTGTCGTACCCATCAGGGGTTTTCACCCGGAAGTGAGCCGAAAGGATGACGTGAGCGCCCCAGCCAGGCCCGGGAAGTGGTCCGGGAGGGGGAGGGCGACCGAGGCCGCCACCCCCCACAGGAGAGGCCCCGGCCGCCATCCGTCACGGACTCGTGCGACAAGCCCGTACCCCTGTCAGCGCCGCGAGTGCGTTTTGTGTCACACCTCGCTCCGCACAGGATTGGTTGCGCGTTGTATCACTCGTGGACGCGAGGTGCTTGAAAGCCGTAACGTGCTGATTTGCGCCACAGGTACAGGACAGTGAACGGGTTGGGGACTTTGCTGGGGGACGACGCGGAGCTGACCGCCGCGGTGCTCGCGGCACAGGACGGCGACGAGAACGCGTTCCGTGCTGTGTACCGCGCCGTGCACCCACGCCTGCTCGGATACGTACGCACGCTCGTCGGGGACGGCGACGCGGAAGACGTGACGTCCGAGGCCTGGCTGCAGATCGCCCGCGACCTCGACTCCTTCACCGGCGACGCCGACCGCTTCCGCGGCTGGGCCGCCCGCATCGCCCGCAACCGGGCCCTCGACCACATCCGCATGCGCGGCCGCCGTCCCGCCATCGGCGGCGACGACACCGAACTGACCGCGTGGGCCGCCGACTGCGACACCGCGGGCGCGGCGATGGAGTCCCTCTCCACGGGCCGGACCATGGCCCTCATCGCGAAGCTTCCGCAGGACCAGGCCGAGGCCGTCGTCCTGCGCGTCGTGGTCGGACTGGATGCCAAGAGCGCGGCCGAGACCCTCGGCAAGCGGCCCGGCGCCGTCCGCACCGCCGCGCACCGGGGTCTGAAGAAGCTGGCCGAGCTGCTCGGCGAAGAGGGTTTCGAGGAGGGCTTCGGGCCCGATCAGGGCACCGGCGCGGAGCCGGCCGCGGCGGTCGGCCATAATGCCGGTGGCCAGCCGTGGGACGGCGGGGGCGGGAGGGATCTCGACGCCGTACCCGCACAGCGTGGCCGAGGCGGGGGCTTCGTAGAGCAAACCGGTGTGACGCATTCACGTTGGCGGACGCAGAAGGACATGTGATGGCCGACGAGCGCAACAGGTGGCTGGACCAGGCCGCGGCGGAGAGACTGCTGCGCGGCGAACCGGCGGAACCTGTGGGCCCGGCCGGTGCCGAACCGCGCGCCCGCGTCGAGGCCGCGCGGCTGCGCGCCGCCCTCGATGCCCTGGAAACCCTGGGCACCGGCGGAGAGCTGCCGTCCCCGGGAACGGAACTGCCCGGCGAGGCCGCGGCCGTGGCCGCCTTCCGTACGGCGCGGACCGCCGCCGGCCGCTCCGCGGACCGGCCGGAGCGGATCGCGACGGCCGGATCGGGCGAGCCCGTGGTCGATCTCGGCCGTCTCGTCCCCTCCTTCGCACCCGCACGCCCACGCCGGCGCGGCCGGACCGTGAGCTTCGGCCTGGCGGCGGCTCTGGCGAGCGTCGCCGTCGGCGGCCTCGCCGCGGCGGCGGGCGCCGGGCTGCTGGACCGCGACCGGCACGACACGGCGGGACCCGGACCGGCGATGTCCGTCACCGCCGGCGAGAACGCGGAGCCGGACATCGACGGCGGAGCCCCGACGCTCACCCCGAAGCTGCGGCCCACGCCGCTGCCGGACGGCTCGAATTCGATGCTGACCCCGGGCCCGTCGCAGCCGCCGGGCACGGACGGACGTACAACGGCCGGCAGCGGAACCGGCGAGGACCCCTCGGCGGGCAGCTCGGCGACCGGCGGCTCGGGCAAGGACACCCGGGGGGACCTGAGCGGCGCGGGCGGCACGGGCGACAAGGACCGGGACACCTTCGGCAACGGAGACGCCGGCAAGGACGAGCGGCGCGAGCGGGAGAACCTGATCAAGGCGCTGGACCTCTGCCAGGACTACCGGTCGGGCCGGCTCGACGACGACCGCCGCGAGCGGCTCTCCCGCCTGGCCGACGGGCTCACCCGGATCCCGGACTACTGCAAGTCGCTCCTGGAGCGGGACTCCGGCGGCAAGCGCAGCGACACCCCGCTGGGGGACGGAACGCTCAAGGCCCCGACCCTGGCCCCCGCGGCTCCGCGGGGCTCGACGGGCCTGCGCGCCGGTCTCTGACACATGCGCTGACCCGCCTGTAACACTTTTCGAACCGGTGACGCAGTACATATCGAGCCGACTGGTCATCGGCCGCGCATGAGCCGGGGTTCCCCCCGTACCCCTGGGCTCTGCGCAACCGGCGCGGGCGGGGCACGTTCCCCCGGCCCTGCCCGCGCCCTTTACTTCGACCCCCGGAGGCCGGCCCGGCCTCCAACAACAAGGCCTTCGCCCGGATCCCGGTCGAAGGCCTTCCGCGTGGGCCCGTGGGGCCGCGCGCATCACCAGTAGACGACGACCTTGTCGCCGACGTTGACCTGGCCGAAGAGGGCCGACAGCTTGCCCTTGTCCCGGACGTTCACGCAGCCGTGCGAGGCGCCGTTGTAGCCGCGGGCCGCGAAGTCGGCCGAGTAGTGCACGGCCTGGCCGCCGCTGAAGAACATCGAGTACGGCATGGCCGTGTGGTAGAGCGTGGACGTCCAGTCCTTCTCCTTGCGGTCCACCTTGAAGACGCCCTCGCGGGTCGGGGTGTTCTCCGAACCGAAGCGCACGTCCATGGTGGACATGACCTTGCCGTCGATCATCCAGGCGAGCGTGCGGCTCTCCTTGCTGATGCACATGACCCGGCCCTCCATGCAGCGCGGGTCCGGCGCGTCGACCTCGTTGACGGTCGGCGGGCGCAGCTCGTCGGCGGTGGGCTTCTTGCTGGAGCTCTGGATCTTCTTCCAGGTGGCGTCGTCGACCGAACCGGTCGCGTTCAGACCGTTCTTCGACTGGAAGGACTTGACCGCGGCCGTGGTCTTCGAGCCGTAGAAACCGGTCGGCGCCACCGACATCAGCTTGAGCTGCCGCAGGCGCGCCTGGAGCTCGCGCACCTGGTCGCTGTCGTCGCCGTTGGCCATGATCTGCTTCACCGAGGGCGACGCGGAGGCCGACGGGGAGGCCGAGGCGGAGGGCGACGCGGAGGCCGACGGCGAAGCCTCGCCGGGCTTGTCGTCGGTGGTCGGGGAGGTTTCGGGGGAGGTGCCCGCCGTGGGCGAGGACGAAGCCGGGGAAGCGGAGCCTACGGACTCCGACTTCTGCGGCCCGCAGGCGGTCGCGGCGAACGCGACGGCGGTGGCAACCCCGATCGTGCGGATTATGAATCTCTGGCGCTGCATTGCAGTCCCCCGGTTTCTACGTCGTGTATCTAGGTGATGCCTGGCATGCGTGGAGAGTTGCACTGGGCCACGGGATGTTGCGCCATTGTGACCAGCAGCCGTCCGCGGCCCTGCGAAGCGATGCGCGGGCAAGGTTGTACCCGCCCCGGGCCCGGCAGCTCCACGGAGGTCTTCGTCACATGGCACGCACCGAGAGCGGACTCCCGATCGAACCCGTCTACGGACCCGGCGACCTGACGGGGTGGGACCCCGCGGCCGCCCTGGGCGAACCGGGCGATTTCCCCTACACCAGGGGTATTTATCCGAACATGTACACCGGTCGGCCGTGGACCATGCGGCAGTACGCCGGTTTCGGCACCGCCGCCGAGTCCAATGCCCGCTACCGCCAGCTCATCGTCGGCGGCGGGACCGGCCTCTCCGTCGCCTTCGACCTGCCGACCCAGATGGGACACGACTCCGACGCCCCGCTCGCGCACGGCGAGGTCGGCAAGGTCGGGGTGGCCGTCGACTCCGTCGACGACATGCGGACGCTGTTCGACGGGATCCCGCTCGACCGGGTCTCCACCTCCATGACCATCAACGCGCCCGCCGCACTGCTCCTGCTGCTCTACCAGCTGGTCGCGGAGGAACAGGGCATCCCGGGCGGGCAGCTGACGGGCACGGTCCAGAACGACGTCCTGAAGGAGTACATCGCGCGCGGGACGTACATCTTCCCGCCCGGGCCCTCGCTCCGGCTGACGGCCGACACCTTCCGGTACTGCCGGGCCGAGATCCCCCGGTGGAACACCATCTCCATCTCCGGCTACCACATGGCCGAAGCGGGGGCCTCGCCCGCGCAGGAGGTGGCCTTCACCCTCGCCGACGGCATCGCCTACGTCCGTACGGCCCTGGCCGCCGGGATGGCGGTCGACGAGTTCGCGCCCCGGCTCTCCTTCTTCTTCGTCTCCCGCACCACCCTGCTGGAGGAGGTCGCGAAGTTCCGCGCGGCCCGGCGGATCTGGGCCCGCGTCATGCGCGAGGACTTCGGGGCGCGGGACCCGAAGTCGCTGATGCTGCGCTTCCACACCCAGACGGCCGGGGTCCAGCTGACCGCGCAGCAGCCCGAGCTGAACCTCGTACGGGTGGCCGTGCAGGCGCTCGCCGCCGTCCTCGGCGGCACGCAGTCCCTGCACACCAATTCCTTCGACGAGGCCATCGCGCTGCCGACGGAGAAGTCCGCCCGCCTCGCGCTGCGCACCCAGCAGGTCCTCGCGTACGAGACGGACGTGACGCACACCGTGGACCCCTTCGCCGGGTCGTACGCCGTGGAGCGGATGACGGACGAGCTGGAGGAGGCGGCGCTCGCGCTGATGCGGCGGATCGAGGACCAGGGCGGGGCGGTGGCCGCGATCGAGAACGGCTTCCAGAAGGGCGAGATCGAGCGGAACGCCTACCGCATCGCGCAGGAGACCGAGAGCGGGGAGCGGGTGGTGGTCGGCGTCAACCGTTTCGCGCTCGACCGGGAGGAGCCGTACGAGCCGCTGCGCGTGGACCCGGCCATCGAGGCGCGGCAGTGCGCGGCGCTGGTGCGGCTGCGGGCGGAGCGCGACGCGGCGGCGGTCTCGGCGGCGCTCGCGGCCCTGCGGGAGGCGGCCGCGGGAACGGAGAACGTGCTGTATCCGATGAAGGAGGCGCTGCGGGTACGGGCCACGGTGGGGGAGGTGTGCGGGGCGCTGCGGGAGGTGTGGGGGACGTACGAGCCGACGGATTCCACATGGTGAAACCCACTGGACTGTCAGGTGTGTCCCCATGGGACACTCCTGCACATGCTGGGTGTCACCGATCTGCCGACGTACCTCGCCGGCCTCGTACTGATCATTCTTCTGCCGGGTCCGAACTCGCTGTACGTGCTCTCCGTGGCCGCACGGCGCGGGGTGCGCACCGGATACAAGGCCGCCGCCGGCGTGTTCACCGGCGACGCCGTACTGATGGTGCTCACCGCCGTGGGCGCCGGAGCACTGCTGCGGGCGAGCCCGCTGGTGTTCACCGTGGTCAAGTTCCTCGGTGCCGGTTACCTGGCCTGGCTGGCCGTGGGGATGATCCGGGGCGCCTGGGCGCTGTGGCGCACGCGCCGGGAGCGGGAGGAGGCGCAGGCCGCCGCTCCCGCCGAACCGGGCGGCAACGAGCGGCCCTACCGGCGGGCGCTGCTCATCAGCCTCCTCAACCCGAAGGCCATCCTCTTCCTGATGTCCTTCTTCGTGCAGTTCGTGGATCCGTCCTACGCCTACCCGGCGCTGTCCTTCCTGCTCCTCGGCGCCCTGCTGCAGACCGGCAGCTTCGTGTACCTGACGCTGCTGATCTTCGGCGGCACCCGGCTCTCGGAGGCCTTCCGGCGGCGCAAGCGGCTGTCGGCCGGCGCCACCTCCGCGGCGGGCGTGCTCTTCCTCGGCTTCGCGGCCAAGCTCGCCGTCAGCTGACGGCGCGGCGCAGGCGGCTCAGCCGCCGTACGGCCCGGCGCACCGCGCGGCTGCGCGGCAGGAACGAGAGCTGCGCCGGGATGCCGCCCGGCAGACCCAGGGCCGTCAGCCGGCGGCGGGTGAAGTACCGCCAGGTGCGGGTGGTGAGGTGCCGGGCCAGGTAGGCCTCGGCCGCCGGCCGCCGCGCGGCCAGGATCTGCGGTTGCATGGTGAACCCGACGGCGGTCAGCAGCGCTGCCGGCTCGGCCCGGACCTCCTCGGGGGTCGGTGGCGTCCAGGTGCGCACCGCCTCGGCGTCGGCGAGGTCCGGGAGCAGGGCGTCCACCAGGGCCAGCGGGACCCGGTTGCTGTTCGGGTACGGGGTCAGGCGGGCCAGGACCGCTTCCGTGCCGGTCCGGGCCACCGGCAGCCCGTACAGGGTGGCGGCGGTCAGCAGGCCGGTGGAGAAGCATCCGACGACCAGCGCCGGACGCAGCCGCTGGTAGAGGGTCTCGGCCAGTATCGGGGCGGCGATCACGGTCAGCCGGGCGCCGAGCCGCTCGGCCTCCTCCTCGGCCCGCCGGGAGTACGCGGCCGGGGCGCCGGGATGAGGTTTGAAGACCAGCTCGTGGTGGCCCAGGGCGTGCGCGCCCCGGACCATCGATACGTGGAGCTCCTCCTCCTCGGCCAGGGTCATGAGGTCGAGCGCCGAGAGGTACTGGCCCAGGAGGAGGGCCGGCGGCTCGGCCCCGGGGGCCCCGGCGGCGCCCGCGATGGCCCCGGCGGCCGCGGTGGCTTCGGCGAGTTCGGCGAGGACCTTCAGGACGGACTCCGTCGGCACCAGTTCCTCCCGCGCCCCGAACTCCGTCAGCAGCAGCGGCTTCAGCCCCGGTACGAGGTCCAGGTGGAGCACCCGCCGCACCCGCATCCCGAGCTGCGGGTCGAGCCGGAAGCGGGTGGGTCCGTAGCTCATCAGGCCGTCGGCGTAGACGTCGACCGCGGCGCCGGGGAAGAGCCGGCACAGGGTCTGGGCCGGCGGCACCTGCAGGGACTCCACGATCAGTTCGACGCGGTCCTCGCCGAGGCCCCACAGGGAGCGCAGCTGCCGTTCCCAGATCGGGACGTCCTCCGCGCGCGGGGCCCAGGTGCTCGGGTGCTGCGGCTCGATGACCCGGTTCCAGTCGAGCACCTCGTCGAAGCGGGTGCGCAGGGCGGCGAAGCCCGGCATGTCCGCGACCCCCGGGGTCACCTCGGCGGTGACGGCGTGATTGCTGGTCAGCAGGATCCGGCGGCAGGCCTGCGGGAAGGAGCCCGCGTCGATGCCCGCGGCGAGCGTGGCCGCCCCGTAGAGGGTGGAGGCCAGGAAGATCTGGGTGGGCATCAGGCGGCCGCTCCCGACGGGGTGCGGCGGCCGCCGCGCACGCGCCGCAGCAGGGTGGAGCGTTCGATGTCCATCGAGTCCAGGACCTGGTCCAGAACGTCCTGGGGCATGCGGCCCATCGCGGCCGCGCTCATCGAACGGAGTTTCTTGGCCACGGCCGGTTCGAACCTTTCGGTGGATCCGAAATGGTGCGCGATAATCGCGCAATATGTTCGGACGGCTTTCGGGAGCAGCAGGCCGGATTCCCGGTCGGCGGCAACGTCCGCCAGTACTTGATCAAATGCACGGATGAAATCGAGCTGCCGTTCGTCCCCGATCTGCGTCAGGGACGTGGAAACCCCGCGCCGGTAGAAGATCCCGGGCAGACCCACCGCGGCGAAGGACTCCGCCTCCCGGTGCAGCCGCCAGATCCACGGCCGGTCCTCCGCCGTCCGCAGCCCGTCGGTGAAGTGCAGGACCCCGCGCTCCAGCAGCCGCCGGTGGTACATGCCGGCCCAGGCGTAGGGATAGTCCACCGAGGTCGCACGGTCCACGGGCAGGATCGCGGTGCGCGGATCGGCGACGACCGACTGCGGGCCGTAGGGGACCCGCTGCACGCTCCGCGACCTGCCCGTGCACCGGACATGGTCGGTGCGGACGAAATCGCAGTTCAGCGCCTCTATGGCGGCCAGTGTGCGGGCCAGGTGGCCGGGGGCCAGCCAGTCGTCCCCGTCCAGGAAGGTGACGTACTCGCCGCGGGCCGCGTCCAGCCCGGTGTTCCGCGCGGTGGCCAGGCCGCCGTTCCGCTCGTGTCTGAGGTGCACCGCCCCGGGCAGCTCGCTCGCCGCCCGCTCCAGCAGGCCGGGCGTCCCGTCCGTCGAGCAGTCGTCGACGAGCAGGAACTCGAAATCCTCCCGTGCGTTGAGTTCGAGACTCTTCAGGGCATCCGGTGCGTATGTCTGCACGTTGTAGAACGGCACGACAACAGAGAGCTTGGGCACCCGCGAGACATTAGGGCGCCGCCCGGCATTCACCGTGGCCCGGATGCGGATTCCACGTGAACGGCGCGGGGCGGGCGAGTTAACCCGTGCGCTTTCGCATTGAGTCGACGCGTTGTTAACCCGCTGTTGTGCGTTCGTTGGGCCGATCACCGAAATTGCGGAATAGCTTCTGCCGCGTGCCAGAACGCAAACGCGTCGCCGTACTCGCCGATTCCGATACGCGATGGAAATGGGGCGCACTCACCGCCCGCCGTCTCGTGCCCGACCACCAGCTCACCGGATACCTGCTGCGCGGCCGTGCCACACCCACCGCGCGCCAGCTCGGCGAGGTGGGGGTGCGGGCCGACCGGCTGACCGAGGTGACCTGCGCGGAGTTCCTCGCCGAGATCGAGCGGGAGCGCTACGACGTGGTCGTCCTCGCCCTCGTCGGAGGGGCCGTCCAGGCCGTCCTGCACGGGGCCCGCGCCCTGTGGCCGACGCCCGCCAAGCGCCCCGTACTCGTCACCGGATACGTCGGCGTCGTATACGAGAAGCTCGCCGACGGGCTGCTGCTGCGGCACGGGGCCGACCTCGTCCTCGCCAACTCCCGCCACGACGCGGAGCGTTTCCGCGCCGTGTACGAGGGGGTCGGCGCGGACGCCGCAGCCGTCACCGAGACCGCGCTGCCCTTCCTGGGCGGGGCGCCGTACGAGCCGGCCGGCAGCAGGGCCCACACGGTGGTCTTCGCCGTCCAGCCCTCCGTGCCCGACAGCCGCGCCGACCGCGCCTACCTGCTGGAACGCGCCGCCGCCCACGCCCGGCTGCACCCCGAGCGGGAGGTGCTGATCAAACTGCGCAGCAAGCCCGGGGAGCACACCACGCACCTGGAGGAGCAGCCGTACCAGCGGCTCGCGGAGAAGATCCCGGGCGGACTGCCCGCCAACTGCCGCCTGGTGTACGGGAACATGGGCGAGGTGCTGGACGGCACCGACCTGCTGGTCACCGTCTCCTCCACCGCCGCCCTGGAGTCCCTGCACCGGTCCATCCCGACGGCGATCCTCACCGACCTCGGCATCCGCGAGGCCCTCGGCAACCACCACTTCCTGGGCTCCGGCTGCCTGGCCTCGTGGGACCAGCTCGACTCCGGCCTCCTCCCGGAGGGCGATCCGCTCTGGCTGGCGGCCCAGGGCGTACTGCCGGGCCCGGCCGCGGCCGGGCCGGGTGCGGCCGAACCGGCCGGGGCCGCGCATTCGTCCGCCGAGGCCGCCGCGGGCGCGCCGCACGACGCCTACGCCGTCGCCCGGGCCAAGGCCGCCGGGCTGGTGGCCGCGGCCCGGCTGCCCGCCCCCGCGCCGTACTACACGCTCACCACCGCCCCCCGGTACCTGCCCGGGATCCTCGCCCGGCACCACCTCGCCCCCGACGGCACCCCGCTGCCCGGCGCGGCGCGCCCGACCGCGGGGGAGTCCCGGCTGCGCCGCCGGCTCCGCGCCCACCTGCGCGAGGCCGCCCGCGGTGCCTACCGGCACGGCGTGCAGCGCGTCGCCCCGGTGATCCGCAGGCTGGGGGAGCTGTGAGCCCCCGCGTCCTCGCCGTGATCCCGGCCCGCGGCGGCTCCAAGGGGGTTCCGGGCAAGAACCTCGCCGAGGTCGCCGGCACCCCGCTCGTCGCCCGCGCCGTCCGGGCCTGCCGCTCGGCGCCGACCGTCACCGACGTGGTGGTCTCCACGGACTCCGACGCGATCGCCGAGGCCGCCCGCGCCGCCGGCGCCGACGTGATCGCCCGTCCGACCGCGATCTCCGGCGACACCGCGAGCAGCGAGGCCGCCCTCCTGCACGCGCTCGCCGCCTTCGAGGAACTGCACTCCGTCAGCGTGGACGTGGTCCTCCTCGTCCAGTGCACGAGCCCCTTCCTCACCGCCTCCGACGTCGAGTCGGTCGCCGTGGCCGTCGCCTCCGGGGCGGCCGACTCGGCCCTGACCGTGGCCCCCTTCCACGGGTTCCTCTGGCGGTCCGGGGCCGACGGCTCCGGCGCCGGGGTCAACCACGACCAGGCGTACCGCCCCCGGCGCCAGGACCGGCCGCAGGACCTGCTGGAGACCGGCGCCGCCTACGCCATGGACGCCGACGGCTTCCGCGCCGCCCGCCACCGCTTCTTCGGACGCACCCTGCCCGTCGCCACCGACCCCTCCCGGGTCCTGGAGATCGACGACCCGCACGACCTGGAACGCGCCCGCCTGCTCGCACCCCTGCTCGACCCGCACCCCGCGCGACCAGTGGGACATCGAACGCGACACGCCCTGGGGCCGGATGACCTACATCGACTACCGCCACAAGGTCGAGTTCGGCGAGGACGAGTACCGCGCCATCGACGAGCACTGCGCCAAGCGCGGCATCGACTGGTTCGCCTCCCCGTGGGACACCGAGGCGGTCGCCTTCCTCGAGAAGTTCGACGTCCCCGCCCACAAGGTGGCCTCCGCCTCCCTCACCGACGACGAGCTGCTGCGCGCCCTGCGCGCCACCGGCCGCACCGTCGTGCTCTCCACCGGGATGTCCACCCCGCAGCAGATCCGCCACGCGGTGGAGGTGCTCGGCAGCGCCAACATCCTCCTCTGCCACGCCACTTCCACCTACCCGGCCAAGGCCGAGGAGCTCAACCTCCGGGTCATCAACACCCTGCGGGACGAGTACCCCAACGTTCCGATCGGCTACTCCGGCCACGAGACGGGCCTGCAGACCACCCTCGCCGCCGTCGCCCTCGGGGCCACCTTCGTCGAGCGGCACATCACCCTCGACCGCGCGATGTGGGGCTCCGACCAGGCCGCCTCCGTCGAGCCCGGCGGCCTCACCCGTCTGGTCCGCGACATCCGCACCATCGAGACCGCCCTCGGCGACGGGGTCAAGCGGGTCTACGAGTCCGAGCTCGGCCCCATGAAGAAGCTCCGCCGCGTCCGGGGCGAGCTGGCAGCCGTCTGACCTCCGGTCCGGCGCGTACGAGTTCCGCCCCCTGACAAGGAGTACGTGGTGACCCCCTCCGCCTCCACCCTGGCGTTCGTCGAGAGCCCGGTCCAACTCCTCAACGTGCTGGAGTGGGCGCACGCGCGGAGCGCGCCGGCGGGCCCCGGCCCGCAGCAGCCGCAGCTGGACGGGGTCCCGCGCCAGCGGGGGCCCCGCGCCGGCGGGGCGGAACCCGGCCCGGACCGGGCCCGCGCGGAGGGCGGCGGCGGGGCAGGGCCCGGCAGCGAACCGGCTCCGGCCGGCGCGGGGTCATCCCTGAGGATCGTCGTCCTGCCGCCCACCGACCCCATGTCCCGCGGCCAGCTGCGCCGGATGGCCGCGCTGGCGCGGGACGAGGGGTACGAGGTGTGCTGGCAGGAGGCGCGCGGCAGCCGGTTCGCGCCGCTGAAGGCGCTGGCCGCACTGGCGCGCGACGTCCGCGCGGCGCGCACGGTCGTCATCGGCGACCCCTTCTCGCGCTACGTCCAGCTGCTGCTCACCCTCGTGCGCGCCGATGAGCTCGTCGTGGTCGACGACGGCACCGCCACCATGGAGTTCATCGCCCAGACCGCGCGCGGCGAACGCCTCGTACGCTGGCACCGGGCCGGCGGCGGGGGACTGCCCGGCCGGGTCCGCGAGCTGGCGTACGCCCCCGTCTCGGCGACCGCGCGCCGCCGCTTCACCCCCGCCCGGGGCCGCGGCCACCGCGTCGAGGTGTTCAGCTCGATGCCCGTCACCGCCCACGGCGCCATGACCCTGCGGGTCAACGACTTCGCCTGGACCCGCGCCCGCTTCGGTCCGCCCCGCCTGACCAGGGGCACCGACCTGGTCGGCACCTCGCTGGTGGAGACCGGCGTGGTGGACCCGGCCCGCTACCTGGAAGCGGTGCGCGCCCTCACCCTGGAGCACGGCGCCACCCGCTACTTCGCGCACCGCCGCGAGTCCCCCGAGAAGCTGCGCGCGCTGAGCCGGGCGACCGGGCTGGAGATCGTGCGCCCGGACCTGCCGCTGGAGCTGATCGCACGGCGCGGTCCGGTCGGCAGGACGATCGTCAGCTTTCCGTCCACGGTCGTCCACACGCTGCCGTACGCCCTGACCGGTACCGGTGTGACCGTCGCCGTATGCAATGTGGACCCCGCCTGGCTCACCGGGTCCGCGTCCGCCCGCGCCCGCAGTTTCCTCGCCGGGGTCACCGACACCGCCCGTGATGTGCGCAGACTCCCTGCCCAGGCGGCTCCCACGGCCGGATGAGCGCGCGAGTTTACCCCCGGGGACACCCGGTCATGCGCCAGAGGCCGCGTTTCTTTCCCCTAACGGCATGAACTTTTCGGGATCCCCGGCCAGTTGACCCGTCCGTGCGCCTACCCTTCAACGGGTGAACCAGTTGATGTCCCGCGAGTCCCAGACCGCCCAGCCCGCCGCGTCCGACCGGCCCGAGCTGCCCGGCACACTTCCGGACCACCTGCGTACCGAACTGATCGCCTTCCGCCGGGACTTGCACATGCACCCGGAGCTCGGACACCAGGAATTCCGTACCACCGCGGCGATCAAGGCCCGGCTGGAGAAAGCCGGCCTGCGACCACGGGTGCTGAAGTCAGGCACGGGCCTGATCTGTGACGTCGGCACCTGGGACGGGGGCCGGCCGATGCTGGCCCTGCGCGCGGACATCGACGCCCTGCCCATCCCGGATGCCAAGACGCACGTCTCGTACCGCTCGACCGTCCCGGACCGCGCCCACGCCTGCGGCCACGACGTGCACACCGCGGTCGTCCTCGGCGCCGGCCTGGTGCTCGCCGAGCTCGACCGGCAGGGGCTGCTGCCCCGCCCCGTACGGCTGCTCTTCCAGCCCGCCGAGGAGGTGCTCCCGGGCGGGGCCACCGATGCCATCGACTCCGGAGTGCTGGACGACGTGGGCAGGATCGTCGCCGTGCACTGCGACCCCCGGGTCGACGCGGGGCGGATCGGGCTGCGGGCCGGCCCCATCACCTCGGCCTGCGACCGGCTGGAGGTCACCCTCACCGGCTCCGGCGGGCACACCGCGCGCCCGCACCTGACCACCGACCTGGTGACGGCCGCCGCCCGGGTGGCCGTCGACGCCCCGGCCCTGCTGGCCCGCCGGATGGACGCCCGCTCGGGCATGTCGGTCACCTGGGGCCGGATCGCGTCCGGGCACGCCTGCAACGTCATCCCGATGCACGCGGAGCTGTCCGGAACCGTCCGGTGCCTGGACCTGAACGCCTGGCACGAGGCGCCGGACATGATCCACGCGGCGATCGACGAGATCGCGACCATGCACGGGGCCAAGTTCGAGATCAACCACGTGCGCGGGGTGCCGCCGGTGGTCAACGACCCGGTGATCACCGAATTGCTGCGCGAGGCGATGGCGGCCCGCTGCGGCACCGAGTCCGTCGAGGACACCGAGCAGAGCCTGGGCGGGGAGGACTTCTCCTGGTACCTGGAGCACGTCCCGGGCGCCATGGCCCGCCTGGGGGTCCGCGCACCCGGCGACACCGCCAAGCGCGATCTGCACCGCGGTGACTTCGACGTCGACGAGGACGCGATCGCGGTCGGCGTGGAGTTCTTCACGGCCGCCGCACTGCTGGACGGGCGTCGGGCCGTGCCCGCCAGGTAGCGGCCGGGGCGAGTTCCCTACAACATCGACGGATCTTCCGTCGGGCGTGTCCAGCCCTTGGTACACAAGGGCTGGGCGCGTGAGGAGTCACCAATCGGTCACTGTCTGGTTCACGACGATCCGATAACGACTCATGAACGGGCCTTTAACTGACATCTACGCGCGTTACGATCGCCGCGAAACCAGCGCCGGTCGTGGCGCTTCGGTCAGGTTTTGAAGGAGCCTCCCCTTGCGCCGGATCACCAGGATCGCCACCGTGGGCATCGCGTCCGCGGCGCTGGCCCTCTCGGCCACCGCCTGTGGCGGTAAGAAGTCCTCTGACGCCTCCTCCTCTCCCTCGGAGTCGGGTCAGAAGTCCGCTGCCATCGCGTACGACATCGGTGGCCGCGGCGACCAGTCGTTCAACGATGCCGCCTACGCCGGCCTGAAGAAGGCCGAAACCGATCTGAAGATCAAGGGCGCCGAAGCGGAGCCCACCGACGGTGAGGGCGAGGCCGACAAGGTCCAGCGCCTCACCGAGCTTGCCCGCAAGGGCAACAACCCGGTCATCGGCGTCGGTTTCGCCTATGCCCCGGCCATCAAGAAGGTCGCGCCGAAGTTCCCGGACACCACGTTCGGCATCATCGACGACACCTCGGTGACCGGCGGGAACATCGCCAACCTCGTCTTCAACGAGGAGCAGGGCTCCTACCTGGCCGGCGTCGCCGCCGCCAAGGTGTCCAAGACCGGCACGGTCGGCTTCATCGGCGGTGTCGAGGTTCCGCTGATCAAGAAGTTCGAGGCGGGCTTCACCCAGGGCGTCAAGGACACCAACCCGAACGCCAAGGTGCTCTCCGCGTACCTGACGCAGCCGCCGAACTTCGACGGTTTCGCCAAGCCCGACCTCGGCAAGGCCGCCGCACTGGGTCAGCTCGACGCGGGCGGCGCCGACGTGGTCTACGCCGCTGCCGGTCTGGCCGGCTCCGGTGCCATCGAGGCCGCGTCCTCCAAGGGCAAGTGGGCCATCGGTGTCGACTCCGACCAGTACAACCAGGCCGGTCTGGCGAAGTACAAGGACTCCATCCTGACCTCGGTCACGAAGGACGTCGAGGACTCGGTCTTCAACCTGATCAAGTCGGTCCAGGACGGCAAGCCGACCACCGGTGAGATCCGCTACGGCCTGGACAAGGACGGCGTCGGCCTGGCCGACTCCAACCCGAAGTACAAGGAGATGGCCGACGTCATCGCCGCGGTGGAGAAGGCCAAGGCCGACATCATCGCCAACAAGATCAAGGTCAAGACCGCCCCGTAAGGCCGTCGCCGACATGTAGTCCTGGTCTCCGGGGTCCGGGAAGCGGTCTCGATCGCTCCCGGGCCCCGAGCCACGTTCGGTGATCACTATTCTGTGACCAAGTGGCCCCATGGCCGCGAGTTTTCACTTCCGACAGTGCTACGCGCGTAGAAGCATCGTGGACGCGATACTTTCACTCCCCGCCCTGTCCCCCCCTGCCTTCCGCTCCTTCCGCGCCAAGGAGAGTGCGTCATCAACGCGTCCAGCCCGCCCCCCGCCGTAGAACTGCACGGCATCACCAAGCGCTTCCCCGGCGTCGTCGCCAACAAGGACATCGCGATCACCGTCCGCAAGGGCACGGTCCATGCCTTGATCGGCGAGAACGGCGCCGGCAAGTCGACCCTGATGAAGATCCTCTACGGCATGCAGAAGCCGGACGAGGGCACCATCGCCATCGACGGGGAGCAGGTCTCCTTCCACACGCCCGGCGACGCCATCGCCCGCGGCATCGGCATGGTGCACCAGCACTTCATGCTCGCCGACAACCTCACCGTCCTGGAGAACGTGGTCCTCGGCGGCGAGAAGCTCTACGGCATCGGCGCCAAGGCCCGCAAGAAGATCAAGGAGATCTCGGACGCGTACGGCCTCGGCGTGCGCCCCGACGTTCTGGTCGAGGACCTCGGTGTCGCCGACCGGCAGCGCGTGGAGATCCTCAAGGTCCTCTACCGCGGCGCGAAGATCCTCATCCTCGACGAGCCGACCGCAGTGCTCGTGCCGCAGGAGGTGGACGCCCTCTTCGACAACCTGCGCGAGCTCAAGGCCGAGGGCCTGACCGTCATCTTCATCTCGCACAAGCTGGGCGAGGTGCTGAAGGTCGCCGACGACATCACCGTCATCCGGCGCGGCACCACGGTCGGCACCGCCGATCCGAAGACCGCCACCACCAAGCAGCTCGCCGAGCTGATGGTCGGCTCCGAGCTGCCGTCGCCCGAGACCCGCGAGTCGACGGTGACCGACGTCCCGATGCTCCAGGTGAAGAACCTGACCCTCGCCGCGAGCGACGTCGTCGTCGCCGAGCCGGAGGTCCTGGTCGCCGAGGGCGCCGCGGACTCCGCGACCGTGGAGAACGTCGAGACCGGCCGCCTCCTGCTGGACGACATCAGCCTCACGATCCACAAGGGCGAGATCCTCGGCATCGCCGGTGTCGAGGGCAACGGCCAGACCGAGCTGATCGAAGCCCTCATGGGCATGGCCGCCGCCGACGCGGGCGTGATCACGCTGGACGGCACGGACATCACCAAGACCTCGGTGCGCAAGCGCCGCGAGGGCGGCATCGGGTACATCCCCGAGGACCGCCACCGCCACGGCCTGCTGCTGGAGTCCCCGCTCTGGGAGAACCGGATCCTCGGCCACGTCACCGAGACGCCCAACTCCAAGAAGGGCATCCTCGACCCGAAGGCGGCCCGCAAGGACACCGAGCGGATCGTGCGCGAGTACGACGTCCGCACCCCGGGCATCGAGGTCACCGCGGCCTCGCTCTCCGGCGGCAACCAGCAGAAGCTGATCGTCGGCCGCGAGATGAGCCACAACCCGAAGTTCCTCATCGCCGCCCACCCCACCCGCGGTGTGGACGTCGGCGCGCAGGCGCAGATCTGGGACGCGATCCGCGATGCCCGCCGCGAGGGCCTGGCCGTGCTGCTGATCTCCGCGGACCTGGACGAGCTCATCGGCCTGTCCGACACCCTGCGCGTGATCTACCGCGGCCGCCTGGTCGCGGACGCCGACCCCGCGACCGTCACCCCCGAGGAGCTCGGCACCGCCATGACGGGCGCCGCTTCGGGGCACCTGGAAGCAACCGACAACCACTCCGCCGCTGCCGACGGTGACACGACGGAGGACGAGGCCCGATGAAGAAATTCGACAAGGACCGGCTGCTGCTCGCCATCGCCGGCCCCGTGCTCGCGCTGGTCGCCGCCTTCGTGCTGACCATGATCGTGCTGGGGGCGACGGGCATCAACCCGATCGAGCCGCTGCGCATCATGGTGGAGAACGGTGGTTACGAGGACATCCAGGTCCTCATCGTCAACCAGGCCGGCACGTACTACCTGGCAGCCCTGGCCGTCGCCATCGGCTTCCGGATGAACCTCTTCAACATCGGTGTCGACGGCCAGTACCGGCTCGCCGCGATGATCTCCGCCGTGGTCGGTGGCGCCATCGCGCTGCCCGGCCCGCTGCACATCCTGCTGATCGTGGTCGTCGCGATGATGACCGGTGCCTTCTGGGCCGGCATCGCCGGTGTCCTGAAGGCCAAGCGCGGCGTGAGCGAGGTCGTCTCCACGATCATGCTCAACGCCATCGCGACGAGCCTCATCGCCTGGCTGATCCTGCCGAAGAACCTCGGCGTCCAGGTCGAGGGCTCCAACGACCTGACGACGGGCGAGATTGCCGAGTCCGGCTGGTTCCCGGCCCTCTCCCTGGGCGACTCGGGCGAGATCTACGGCTTCACGTTCGTGGCCTTCGCCCTCGGCGTCGTCTACTGGTTCGTGCTCAACCGCACCCGCTTCGGCTTCGACCTCCGCGCCAGCGGCGCGAGCGAGTCCGCCGCCGCGGCCTCCGGTGTCGACTCCAAGAAGATGATCATCACCGCGATGCTCATCTCCGGTGCCGTCGCCGGTCTGTCGGGCATGCCGGTGCTGCTCGGCGAGAGCCACACGTACACCCTCGTCTTCCCCGTGGGCGTCGGCTTCACCGGCATCACGATCGCCCTGCTCGGCCGCAACAACCCCGTCGGCATCTTCTTCGCCGCTCTCCTGATGGCCTTCATCGACAAGGCGTCCGCCGGCCTCGATACGGCCGGCTACGCCAAGGAGATCGGCACGATCATGAAGGGCCTGATCGTGATCGCGGTCGTCGTCTCCTACGAGCTCGTCCGCCGTTACGGCATCCGCCGCCAGCAGCAGAAGGTCGGCGAGGAGCTGGCCGCGGGCCACGCGATGAAGACCGAGAAGGAGGTCGCGGCGTGAGCGCCAGCACCGTTTCCACGAAGAAAGCGGCGCCCGCCACGGGCGGCCGCAAGAAGCTCACCCTGCCCTGGATCATGCTGATCATCGCGGGTGGCCTCGCGCTGGTCTCGCTGGTCCGCCTGATCTCCGGGGCCGACGACCTGACCTCCGTCGGCCAGGTCTCCGGCGCCCTCTCGCTCGCCGTGCCGATCGGCCTCGCCGGTCTCGGTGGTCTGTGGGCCGAGCGCGCGGGCGTCGTCAACATCGGCCTCGAAGGCATGATGATCCTCGGCACCTGGTTCGGTGCCTGGGCCGGCTACCAGTGGGGCCCGTGGACCGGTGTGCTCGTCGGCATCGCCGGCGGCGCCGTCGGCGGCCTGCTGCACGCGATCATCACGGTCACCTTCAACGTCAACCACATCGTCTCCGGTGTGGCCGTCAACATCCTGGCGCTGGGCTTCACCCAGTACCTGTCGAACTTCACGTTCGCCGAGGCGCCGGGCGGCTCCTCCAAGCAGTCCCCGCAGGTCGAACCGATCGCCAAGATCACAGTCCCGGGGCTCTCGGACTGGATGGCCGACCTCCAGGGCAAGCACTGGTTCTTCATCTCCGACCTCGCCGGCGTCATCGGCGGCCTGGTCACCGAGATCTCGCTGCTCACCATCGTGGCCCTGCTGCTGATCCCCGCCACCTGGTGGGTGCTGTGGCGCACCAGCTTCGGCCTGCGCCTGCGCTCCTGCGGTGAGAACCCGATCGCCGCCGAGTCGCTCGGCGTCAACGTCTACAAGTACAAGTACATCGCCGTGATCGTCTCGGGCGCGCTCGCCGGCCTCGGCGGCGTGTACCTGTCCGAGGTCGCGAGCCCCATCTACCAGGAGGGCCAGACCGGCGGCCGCGGCTACATCGGTCTCGCCGCGATGATCTTCGGCAACTGGATGCCCGGCGGCATGGCGCTGGGCGCGGGCCTGTTCGGCTTCATCGACAGCCTCAAGCTGCGCGGTGGTGCCGAGAACGTCCACGCGATGCTGCTGCTGATCGCGATCCTGCTGGTGCTGGTCTGCGCCTGGCAGCTCTACAAGAAGAAGCACATCCAGGCCGGCGTCTCGGCGGTCTTCGCCGCGCTGCTGTTCCTCTGGTACGCGACCACGGACTCGGTGCCGAGCCAGTTCGTGGACGCCGCCCCGTACCTGACGACGCTGCTGGTGCTCGCCCTGTCCGCGCAGCGCCTGCGGATGCCCAAGGCGGACGGCATGCCGTACCGCAAGGGTCAGGGCAAGTGACCCCGGCGCACGCCGTGGACTGGGAAGCCCTGCGGACGGCCGCCCGGGACGCGATGTCCCGGGCGTACGCCCCGTACTCGGGCTTCTCGGTCGGGGTCGCCGCCCTCGTCGACGACGGCCGTACCGTCGTGGGCTGCAACGTGGAGAACGCGAGCTACGGCCTCAGCCTGTGCGCCGAGTGCGGCCTGGTCTCCTCCCTCCAGGCCACCGGCGGTGGCCGCCTCACGCACTTCACGTGCGTCGACGGCCGGGGCGAGATCCTCGTGCCGTGCGGCCGCTGCCGCCAGCTGCTCTTCGAATTCGGCGGACCGGACCTGCTGGTGGAGACCCCGAAGGGGATCCTTCCGCTGGCGGAGATGCTGCCCCAGGCCTTCGGGCCCGACCACTTGAGATAGCCGTGCCGACGGCCCTTCGCCCCCGGGGGCGGAGGGCTGTCGTACGTCCGCAAACCCCTCTCTCTATGCGCGTAGAAGGAAGCACCACATGGACGTCATCTCCGTCATCCGTACGAAGCGGGACCGAGGCGAGCTGAGCCCGGAGCAGATCGACTGGGTCATCGACGCGTACACGCGCGGTGTCGTCGCCGACGAGCAGATGTCGGCGCTGGCGATGGCCATCCTGCTGAACGGCATGAACCGCACCGAGATCGCCCGCTGGACCGCGGCGATGATCGCCTCGGGCGAGCGGATGAACTTCGACTCCCTCTCCCGCCCCACCGCCGACAAGCACTCCACCGGCGGCGTGGGCGACAAGATCACCCTGCCCCTGGCCCCGCTCGTCGCCGCCTGCGGCGCGGCCGTACCGCAGCTGTCGGGCCGCGGTCTCGGCCACACCGGCGGCACCCTCGACAAGCTGGAGTCCATCCCCGGCTGGCGCGCGCTGCTCTCCAACGAGGAGATGCTGCACGTCCTCGACACCACGGGCGCCGTCATCTGCGCGGCCGGCGACGGCCTGGCCCCGGCGGACAAGAAGCTCTATGCGCTGCGTGACGTCACCGGCACCGTCGAGGCCATCCCGCTCATCGCCTCCTCGATCATGTCCAAGAAGATCGCCGAGGGCACCGGCTCGCTCGTCCTGGACGTGAAGGTCGGCACCGGCGCCTTCATGAAGAACATCGAGGACGCCCGCGAGCTGGCCCGCACCATGGTGGGCCTCGGCACCGACTCGGGCGTCAAGACCGTCGCGCTCCTCACCGACATGTCCACGCCGCTGGGCCTGACGGCCGGCAACGCGCTGGAGGTCCGCGAGTCCGTCGAGGTCCTGGCCGGCGGCGGCCCCTCGGACGTCGTGGAGCTGACCATCGCGCTGGCCAAGGAGATGCTGGACGCCGCGGGCATCAAGGACGCCGACCCGGCGAAGGCCCTGGCCGACGGCTCCGCCATGGACCACTGGCGCCGGATGATCGCGGCCCAGGGCGGCGACCCGGACGCGACCCTGCCGGTGGCCCGCGAGCAGCACGTGGTCACCGCCCCCGCCTCGGGCGTCCTGACCCGCCTCGACGCGTACGGGGTCGGCGTCGCCGCCTGGCGCCTCGGCGCCGGCCGCGCCCGCAAGGAGGACCCGGTGCAGGCCGGCGCGGGCGTCGAGCTCCACGCGAAGCCGGGCGACACCGTCACCGCCGGCCAGCCGCTGATGACCCTGCACACGGACACCCCGGAGAAGTTCGACTACGCCCTGTCCTCCCTGGAGGGCACGTACGACATCGCTCCGGCCGGCACGGCCTTCTCGGCCACGCCGATCGTCCTGGACCGCATCGCCTGACCTGCACGCACTCGTGCGGCTGAACGGGACCGGTGGACGCCCACCGGTCCCGTTCGTCATGCTGGGATCGGTGCCAACAGCATGAGGAGCACACCATGAGCGCACTCACCGTCCAGCACGAGCCGGTCAGCGGCGAGAGCTGGGAGGGTCTCGTCCGCCTCTGGGAGGAGACGGACGCGCCGGAGGGCTGCAAGGTGGAGATCATCGAGGGGATCGTCACCGTGGCACCACCGCCCGTCAACCACCACAACTACATCGCGGTCAAGGTCCAACGGGCCGTGATGACGGTACTTCCGGACGCTTTGGAGGTCTATCAGACCCTCAACGTGACGATCCCGTCCCGTGACGGGCTCTACATCCCGGATCTGGTGGTCGTTCCGGAAGAGGCGGTGCTCGAAGGGGGCGCGTTCGTCCCCGCCGCCATCGCGGAACTGGCTGTCGAGGTCACGTCGAAGTCGAACGCCTCCAATGATCGCGTCGCCAAACTCGCGGGGTACGCCCAGGCCGCGGTCCCGCTCTACCTGCTGATCGACGCCTATGCCCCCGGCGGTCCCACCGTCACGTTGTACGGCGAGCCGAAGGGCGGGCTCTACCGGGTGCTCCAGGCGGGCAAGTTCGGCGAGACCTTCCACCTGCCCGCGCCCTTCGGCCTCAAGCTGGACACGTCCACCTTCCCGACTCCCTGAGCCGACCGCCCGTCTCCGATGATTTCCGGGCGGCGGGGGAGTCACCCTCTCGTGACGACCAGACGACTCGTGCTGCCCGGACCCGCCCCGACCCGACGCGACACCGCGCGGCTGTGCGCCCGGCTGGCCCGGCTGTACGAGAGCGGGGCGACGGCTGTGGAGTGCGATGTCGGGGCCGTCACCGCGCCGGGCCTGGCCGCGGTCGAGGTGCTGGCCCGGCTGCGGCTGACCGCCCGAGGACACGGCGGGGGCTTCACCGTGACCGGCGCGGGCCCCGCCCTACGCGCCCTGCTGGACCTCGTAGGACTCGTCGAGCTGCTCGGGGAGCCCGAAGAGCGGGAACCAGCGGGCGGTGTCCAGGAAGGCGTTGAGCCCGACGATCCTGCCCTCTGAGATCTCCAGGACCTGGAGCGCCCACGGGGTGTGGCCCTTCCCGTCGGCGGCGGGCCGGTACTGCCCGAAGGCCGGCATGCCGTTCGCCGTCGTCGGGACCAGCCGCGAGCCCTTGCAGCCGATGCCCTGGTTCAGGTGCCAGGCCGCGATGTCCTCGTGGCCGCGCAGCCACAGGTCGAACGGAGGCATCGACAGCACCGCGTCCTCGTGGAGCAGTGTGGTGAGCCGCGTGATGTCGTACGCCTCGAAGGCGGACAGGTACCGCTCCAGCAGCTTCGCCTGGTCCGGGTCCAGCGGGTCCGCCGGATCGCTGTCGCGGATGCCCTGCGAGGCCAGCGTGGCGCGCGCCCGCTGCAGCGCGCTGTTCACCGAGGCCACCGTGGTCTCCAGCAGCTGCGCGACCTCGTCGGCCTTCCAGGCCAGCACCTCGCGCAGGATCAGCACCGCCCGCTGCTTCGCCGGCAGGTGCTGCAGCGCCGCGACGAAGGCCAGCCGTACGGACTCCTTCGCCAGCGCCATCTCGGCCGGATCGGCGGTCTGCGGCAGCACCCGGCCGTCCGGGACCGGCTCCAGCCAGGTCACCTCGGGCCGCTCGTTGAGCACGGCGGAGGCCTGGTGCTGCGGGGCGGTCAGGTCCATCGGGCGGGCCCGCTTGTTCCCCGCGTTCAGCAGGTCGAGGCAGACGTTGGTGGCGATCCGGTACAGCCACGACCGCAGCGAGGAGCGGCCCTCGAACTTCTCGTAGCTCCGCCAGGCGCGGACGTACGTGTCCTGCACGGCGTCCTCGGCGTCGAAGGAGGAGCCGAGCATCCGGTAGCAGTAGCCGGTGAGCTCGACCCGGTACCGGTCCATCGCCGCGTCGAGGTCCGTACTGGTGGCGAGGTCGCTCATGTCCGTTCATCCCCCTGCTGGTTCGGCTACTCCCGAAACTATCGGAGGCCTCTGACAACGGCAGCCGGAAGCGCCGGACGGCCCAGGTCTATCGATATCAAGTATCTTGACGTCAAGATTAATATGGGGCAGGCTTCCGCATGTATCTCGACGCCGAGATACCTGGACGGCGGATGCGGGGGCTGGGATGCGGCGCGGCGGGGAGATCCGGAGGGCGGGGCGGGGGGAGGCCGGGCTGCTGGCGCAGTTGCGCCGGCCGCCGGGCGGCCGGGACGCGCGGATCATGCTGCTCGCCCAGCTGCTGGACCGCGCGGGCACCGGCGTGTGGGCCGCGTCCTCCGTCCTCTACTTCACCTTCATCGTCGGCCTCGACGCCGGACGGATCGGCCTGCTGCTCGGCGCGGCCGGAGTGGCGGGCATCGCCGGATCACCACTGGCCGGCCACCTCGCCGACCGCTTCCCGGTCCGCGCCCTGCTGATCGGCTGCCACCTGGTCCGCCTCGGGACCCTCTGCGCGCTGCTGGTGGTCACCGACTTCGCGGTGCTGCTGCCCGTCTTCGCCGTGACCCACCTGGGAGACCGCGCGGCCAAGACGCTGGAGATGCTCTTCGCCACCCGGGTCGCGGGCGAGCGGCGCGCCACCTACCAAGCGCTGTCGCGCAGTTCGGCCAACGCCGGCTACGCGCTCGGCGCCGGCCTCGCCGCCATCGGCCTCGCCGTCGGCACCCGGGGCGCCTACCAGGTGCTGATCCTGGCCAACGCCCTGTCGTTCCTCGTGGCCGCGGCCCTCGTGTGGCGCACCCGCGAGCCGCGCGGCCGCGGGCTCGTGGCCGCACCCCCCGTCGGCGCCGCGCCGGCCGAGGGCGCGGCCCCGGACCCGGCGGCCGGTTCGGGGACGAGCGCCTGGCGGGACCGCGGCTACCTCCGGTTCGTCCTCCTGGACATCCCGATGAACCTGGACGACTCGATCCTCGGCGTCGGCCTGCCGCTGTGGCTGGTCAGCCACACCACGGCGCCGCACGCCCTGATCCCGGCCTTCCTGGTCGTCAACACCGTGCTCGTCGTCGTCCTGCAGCTGCGCGTCTCGGCGGAGTTCCAGGGCGCCCGCGCCGCGACCCGCGCGGTCGCCCTCTACGGGGTGACGACACTCGTGTGCTGCGTCCTGCTGGCCGCCGCGGCCGGCGGCGGGATCCTGCTCGCCTCGGCGGCCCTGCTCGCCGCGGCGGTGCTGGCCACCGCGGCGGAGCTGATGCGCTCGGTGAGCTCCTGGGAACTGGCGGTCTCCCTCGCGCCCCGGGAGGCGCGCGCCTCGTACCTCGGGGTCGCCGGCATGGCCCAGTCCGTCCAGAAGGCCGCCGGCCCGCTGCTGCTCACCGGCGCGGTCATGACGGCGGGCCCCGCGGGCTGGCTGGCCCTCGGAGCCGCGGTGGCCGGCCTGTCCCTGGTGCAACGGCGGGCCAGCCTGCGGCGGTTGGACGACCTGCGCACGGCCGGCGAGCGCGCCGCGGCGGAGCCCGCACCGGCGGGGTGAGGACTCAGGTGCCGGGCTTGCGGCCGTACACGTAGACGTCCTCGCCCTTCCCCAGCAGGTTCCAGTACGCCTTGGCGTCGGCGAGCCGCATGTTCACGCAGCCGCCCGAACCGGGCGGGTTCCACATGCTCTTGCCGGTCGAGTGGAAGGCGATGCCGCCGTCGAAGAACTGCGCGTAGGGCATCGAGACGTTGTACAGCGTCGACCAGTGGTCGATGCTGCGGTAGTAGATCTTCTTGAGGCCGGTCCGGGTCTCCGTGCCGTCCTTGCCGGTGCGGACCGGGACGGGACCGTACCTCAGCGCCGCGCCGTCCTGGATCCAGCTGAGCTGCCGCGTCAGGTCGACGCAGGCGATCCGCCCCCGGTTCGTCGGGCAGTTGCCCGCCCTGTTCGGGGTGCTGCCCGCCGCCCGCTGGGCGAGCATCGTGCTCATCGTCTGCCAGGTCAGCGGTCCGGCGTACCCCTGGGTCGGGGTGATCCCGTGGGCCGCCTGGAACGACCTGATCGCCGTGCAGTCCGCCGCGGACTGCTTCCCGTCCACGGGCCGCCCCAGGAACTGCTCCACCTGCCGCTGGTACGGCCCGGCGGTGAGGTTGCAGGAGGCGGCCGCCTGCGCCGTCCCGCCCCCCGCGGCCACCAGCGGCAGCGCCAGCGCCACCGCCCCGCCCAGTACCGTCGCCCGCCGCTTCACGCGCACGCGTGCCGTCAGCGTCCCCATCCGGTCCTCCCCTGCTCGCACGGCTTCCGTTCTCCGTGTTGAATGCCCGGAAAACATGCGGGGGTTGCCTCGTGCGGGAGCGTAGATTTCGTCAGCGCGCGGCCATGGCCGACGTCGGCATCCGGCGCTCCGCACGGGCCGCGTGCGACCCGTACAGGGTGATCGACACGACGCCCAGCACCGCCAGCAGCGCGATCCCGACCGTGGCCGCCCACCCCGCCCCGTGGTACGCGAGCGCGCCCAGGGTGCCGCCGGCACTGGACCCGAGGTAGTACGCCGACTGGTAGAGCGCCGAGGCCTGCGCGCGGCCCGTCTTCGCCGTCCGGCTGACCGCGGCGGAAGCCACCGCGTGCCCGGCGAAGAAGCCCGCCGTGATCAGGACCAGCCCGATCAGGACCGCCGCCAGGGACTCGGCCAGCGACAGCAGCAGCCCCAGCGCCGTGGTCGTCACGGCCAGGTACAGCGCGCCGCGCCGCCCCGTACGGGCCACCAGCTTGCCGGCGGCGGCCGAGGAGACCGTCCCCACCAGGTAGATCAGGAAGATCGACCCGATCACACCCTGCCCGAGCGAGAACGGCTCGTCCACCAGGCGGTAGCCGATGACGGTGTAGACCGCGCCGAAGACCGTCATGAACAGCGCGCCGATCCCGTACAGCCGCAGCAGCAGCGGATCGCGCAGATGACCGACGACCGTACGGCCCACCGCGCGCGGGTTCAGCGACGCCGGGCGGAAGAACCGCGCCCGGGGCAGCAGCACCAGGAACGCCACCGCGCAGACCAGCGACATCAGCGCGACCGCGCCCAGCCCCGCCCGCCAGCCCCACAGCTGCGCCGCCCAGCCGGTGACGAGGCGGCCGCTCATGCCGCCGATGGAGTTCCCCGCCACGAACAGGCCGATCGCACCCACCAGGGCCTTCGGCTTGACCTCCTCCGCCAGGTACGCCATCGCGGAGGCCGGGATCCCGGCGATCGCCGCGCCCTGGACCGCGCGCAGCGCCACCAGCCACTCCAGGCTCGGCGCGAACGGCACCAGCAGGCCCACGCCCACCGCCACCCCCATCGACCACGTCATCATCCGGGTGCGGCCGAACCGCTCGGACAGTGCGCTGAGCGGCAGGACGAACAGCGCGAGCGCTCCGGTCGCGGCGGACACCGTCCAGCTGGCCCGGCCCGCCGTCACCCCGAAGCCGGCGGAGATCGCGGGCAACAGCGCCTGGGTGGAGTAGAGGAGGGCGAAGGTCGCGAGCCCGGCGGCGAAGAGCGCGAGGCTCATCCGGCGGTAGCCGGGGCGGCCGGGGGCTCGGAGCTCGGGGGAGTCGGGCTGCGGAAACGACGGGGTGGAGGCACCCGGGATGACGGGTGCCCCGGTATGAACGGGAGGCATGCATCGAAGGTAGGCCGGTGTTTTTGATGCGTCCAATGCACAGAATCGCGATAATCGATCCACTCATGCATCAGCACAGCTCAGGGCGGCGTCTGTCAATGAACCGTTACGAAGAAGACATGGCCGTGACACGGCTGCTGGCGCCCCGGCTGGCCTACTTCGCCGCCGTCGCCCGGCACGAGCACGTCACCCGCGCCGCGCACGAACTGGGCGTACCGCAGTCCACCCTGTCGCGGGCCATGGTCCGCCTCGAACAGGACCTGGGCGTCACGCTGTTCGCCCGCAAGGGCCGCAACGTCGCCCTCACCACGGCGGGGCGCACCTTCCTGGCCTCCGCCGAACAGGCCCTGGACGGCATCGCCCGGGCCGCCGAATCCGTCCAGCTGGACGCCGACCCGGCCTTCGGCAAGGTCGCCTTCGGCTTCCTCCACACCCTCGGCTCCGAGACCGTACCCGGCCTGATCCGCGCCTTCCGGGCCGACCACCCGCGGGTGCGCTTCTCCCTCGTCCAGAACTACGGCGAGGCCATGCTGGAGAAGCTCCGGGCCGGCGAACTCGACCTTTGCCTCACCTCGCCCCTCCCCGACGCCCCCGACCTCGTCGCCCGCCGCCTCGACGAACAGCGCCTGCGCCTGGTCGTCCCCGAGGACCACCGCCTCGCCGTCCGCAAGCGCATCCGCCTCGCCGAGGCCGCGGAGGAAACCTTCGTGACCCTCGAACCCGGCTACGGCCTGCGCCGCATCACCGACGACCTGTGCGCGGAGGCCGGCTTCACCCCGCGCGTCGCCTTCGAGGGCGAGGAGGCCGAAACCCTGCGCGGCCTGGTCGCCGCCGGCCTCGGCGTGGCCCTCCTGCCACCTCCGGCCGTGGCCCGCCCCGGCGTGGTCGAACTGACGGTCACCGCCCCGCGCGCCGTCCGCGAGATCGGCCTCGCCTGGCTCGACGGCCACCCCGACACCCCACCGGTGGCAGAGTTCAAGCGCTTCCTCCTCTCCAGGAGGGGGCGCCTGATCCCCGAACTGGAGCCGCCCGCCGCGTGAGCCGGGCGGCGGTCCGAAATCCGATGGCCCGTACGCGGCCCGACCGGGCAGAATCGCCGGGTACGGGGGACGGGGGATGCCGGTTGGACGTGTTCGTGTGCGCCGGGTGCGGTGCGGAGCTGACGGCCCCGGTCTCCCGGGTCGCCCTTCCCGACCACACCCACTTCGGTGCGTGGGAGGAGCTGCATCCCCCGCTGATGGAACCGGCGACGTACGCCGTCGACCCCCTGCCCGGCGGAGCGCCCTGGCGGGTGTGGGCCGAGGTGGGGGAGGAGCTGGCGGCGCGGCAGGGATTCCACGCGCCGGTCTACTCCGTGTCCTTCGCGGCGCGGGGCAGGATCGTCATCGCGCCCGGCGACTCCCGGGGCATGGCCCTGATCCCCGAGAAGTGCGCGGGCTACTGCATGGGCATCGACGGCCGCGACGGCCCCAATCTGGCGTGCGAGCGGTGCGGGAGCGCGGTGGCGACCCGGATGGACGACTGCGGCCTGTGGCAGGCGGTATGGCTGGAACCCGATGCGGTCCGCCGCCTCCCCTCCGGCCTGCCCGCCGTCCCGACCCCCGACTGGGACGAGCTGGACCTGGCGTCGTACGCCGTCCCGCCCGTCGAACAAGACGGGTCCTGGAGCCGCCGCTGGGAGGCCGCGGTCCCGGTGGCGCTCGCACACCTGGTGGTGGCCTGCGACGCCCGTGCGGTGGCCCTGCCCGGCCCCCTCGCCGAGCTGCTCGGCGACGCCGTCGCCGGCTACCTCCCCGCCGGGCCCCCGGCCCTCACCGTGGGCCTCGCCGGGCCGGGGGCGCCCGTGCTCCGGTCCGGCGACGACATCCTCCTCGTCCCGCGTCATCCGGTCACCGGGGAGCCGTGGCGGCCCCCGCACGGCACGGCGGCCGTCGTCCCGCTCGACATCGGGGTCTGGGCCCACCTCGTCCTCCCCGCGGAGACCTCGCCGCTGCCGGCGTCCGGCGGCCTGCCGGAGGGGGTCCTGCGCGACGACTACCCCCTGCCGCTGCGCCCGCGGAGCCCCTTCCGGGCCCACTCCAGCGCCTTCTCGCACACCCTCGTCCGGCTGCCCGCCATCCGCCGCCCGTCGCTGCGCTCGTACTACGACCGGTACGCCGGGCCGTAGCGGGCCCTACCGGGCCGTACCAGGCCGTGCTAAACCGTCCCTCCCCGATCCGCCGGCGCCGGGGCCGGCGTCGCGGAGAGCAAGTAGCCGGCCTGGAAACGGGACTTGGCGCCCACCGCCCGCATGATCTCCGCGATGTGTCGCTGGCACGTCCGTTCCGACATGCCGAGGCGGCGCGCGATCACCTTGTCCTCCAGCCCCTCCGACAGCAGCCGCACGATCGTCTGCCGCAGCTCGTCCGAGATCGACCGCGCCGCCTCCGGGCTCACCGACGTCGGGAACGGCTCCGCCCCCAGCCAGGACCGCTCGAAGGCCGCCGTCATGAAGTGCACGACGCCCGGCTCCCGCACCACCAGCGCCGCCCCGGTCCGGTCCGGCACCGCCATCAGCCCCGTGCGCCCGTCGAAGACCAGCATCCGCATCAGCCCGTCGCCCAGCGTCCGCACCTGCGCGCCCAGTGCCGTCACCCGCTCGACGTACGCCGCCGTCGGCCGCGAGTAACGCGCCGTGTGCTGGTAGATCGTCCGCATCCGGACCCCGCGCGTCAGCAGCGACTCGTCCCGCCCGATCGACTCCTCCAGCGTCTCCGGCGGCCGCCCGCCGCCGGGCTGGGAGGTCAGCAGCTCCCGCTCGCACGACGCGGCCAGCTCCGCGATCAGCCCCCGTACCGCGCCGAGGTCCGTGACCAGCTCCAGGCGGCCCGACCCGCTGAGGTCCCGGTGCGCGGTCCCCGCTTCGTACGCCGGCACCAGCGTCTCCAGCCGTCCCCGCAGCCGGTCCATCTCGTCGTGGGTCTCCCGCACGAGCAGGGCCAGCGGGGCCAGCGCCCGGGCCGCCGCGGCCCGGGGCGCGACCGCGCTCCACCGGTCCGGCCCACCGCCCGGCGTCCGCTGGAGCAGGTGCGCGGCGGCCAGCTCGGTGATCGCGGCGGCGGCGCGCACGCCCAGGGCCTCGGTGGCCTCGGCCGCGCCGAAGGCGTGCCGTTCGACGGCGTACGCGTACAGGCGCCGGGCCGCGGGACTCAGCTCCCCGGCGGCTCCGGCCCCTCGAGCCGTTCCGGCTGCTCCGCCTGTTCCGGTCTCCTCTGCGGGCATATTCCAATTCGTCCCGTTCTGTGCATGTCTGTAAACCCCTCGTGTTCCCGCAAGGCGGCAAGACGACGCCTGGCACGGCGCGATGGGCATATGCCGAACCGGCACAGTGGATGCACGGCGTGAGGGGGGAGCGCGGTATGCCGCAGCGGACGGCCGGTGAGGGGCGGGGGCCCGTGGCCGTCCTGCTGAGCCCGCGACCAGCCGTGGTGGCGGCCGCCCGCCGTGCGGGCGCGCACACCGTGGTGGTCGCGCCGGGGCCATCGGTGCCATCCGACCGTGAGGGGACGGAGCGGCGGGTACGGACGGACTGGCGCGACCACCGGCACCTCGTCGGTGCCGTCGGCCGGATGGAGGCGGTCCGGCACGGACGCGCCGCCGTCTTCGGCTTCGACGCCGCCGGAGCCCTCGCCGCCGCCCGCGCCAACGAGGAACTGGGCCTGCCCGGCACCCCCACCGACGCCGTCACCGCCCTCATGGACAAGGCCGCCCTGCGCGCCCGCTCCAACGCCCTGCACCCGGTCCGGCCGGTCTCCTTCGCCCGGTGCGGCCGCGCCGACACGCTCCCCTTCGTCACCGGGCTCATCGGCTACCCGTGCGTCGTCAAGCCCCGGGCAGGCGCCTACGGGGAAGGGGTCCGGCTGGTCCGCGACGAGGCCGAGGCGCGGGCCGCCGCCCACGGCTACCCCGAGGTCACCGACCTCCTCGTCGAGGAGTACCTCGAAGGGCCGGAGCTCACCGTCGAGGCCCATTCCCGAGCGGGCCGCCACCGCATCCTCGGCTGGGCCCGCCGGCTGACGGCCCCCGGCCCCCACGCACCGACCCCCCCCCCCCCCGCCCCACACCCCCCGCCCGCGCACCGCCCCCCCCCCTGCCCACCCCCCCACCCGCCCCCCACCCCCGCCCCCCCAAGCCGGGGGGGGTGGGGTCGTGGGGCCCCGCCCGCGAGCCCCGGCCCCGCGGGGGGGGGCCCACCCCCCCCCGCGGGCGCGTCTATTTCTTTATAAAACACTCCCCACCCCCAGAGAAGAGCAAAAAACCCAGTCCGGCTTCTCCTCGAAAAAAAAAAA